>JAKDNQ010000498.1 GCA_030456405.1 Nitrospira sp. | reverse complement strand
CTCGTTATTGCAGGCTCACCTCTGGTGGTTAGGTCAGATGCACCCACGTCGCCACGGAAGGAACGCCGTTCGTATTGAGGATGAAGCGCATGTGCCACCCCGGTGGCGCGAGGTTCCGGTTGCCGGGCACCGTCAGACGCAACGATAACTCAATAGTCATGCCCGACCCCATTTATCTGCCCCCTGAACCACTTACTTTGCCAGAATCTGGACCTCCATCGGTCGCAGCTTCACGCGGATCATTCGCGCCGGGCCCGTGGTGACGCCACCATCAACCTCGCGGATCTCCAAGCCGGATCTCGTTTCTACCGGATCGGGGGCAGAGGCGCCCGGGTCGTTGAGCCCTTGAAACTGCTCCCCGTCCTCGTTGATAAATAGGTCGACAAGGACATGGCCTCGAAACTCCGTTTGCACGTTGGCGTTTGCGACTACTAAGACCTCTCGATTATTCAAGATTCGCGAGAATGCCAACACACCCGGCGCAAAGGACGACGCGCCGAAATGAATGCCGTCACCGGAGATGGGCCTGAAATAGAGCCGGCCATACCGCAGAGCCGGTTGAACAGTGCGGATCTCGGACAGTCGCTTGATGGCCTTGTAGAACGAGTGATTGATATCGAAGGCGCCGGGCTTGCCCCAGAGAGCCTCGCGCACGAATTGGTCGCTGTTGCCACGGCCATGGAGCCCTTGCTCGGTGCCGTAGTAGAGGCAAGGGATTCCGTGAAGGCCGAACAAGAGCGCGATGCCGAGAATCACCTGAGGGTCGAATTGGTCGGGGCCGTCCGTACCGGCTCCGCGAAACCGTTCCTTCATATCGTGATTATCAAGGAACGTAACAAAGAATCGTCCCGCCTCTCCATGGCTGCTGAGGATGTCGCGTTCCACCTCCTTGCGGCGGCGGTAGACCTCGATGACATCGGTCGGCGCGGCGAATCCCTTGACGACCGACGGAAGTTTGAAGAACAGCGGGAAATCCAGGGCGGCGTCAACTCCGATGAGATCGCCCCCGTCGCGGGTGTTCCGGCCGATAAACTCGGCGATCCGCTCCTCATTGTCGAACACTTCTCCGTAGGAAAAGAAGTTCTTCTTGCCGATGCTCAGCCCGTATTCCCGCATCGCGTTACCGAAGGTCTGGGCAAAGTCTCGCTCGACAAACTTCAGTGTGTCGATGCGGAAGCCATCGGCGTCATAGCGCGCGATGGCATATTGATAGGCGAGGATCAGGGCATTGCGCATGGGAAAGCGCTGGCCGTCGCGGACATCGGTCACGAACTCCTTGAGGGATTCAAAATCGCCGCCCGCCTCTGCGCCCTTACCCTTGCGGCGAAAGAAACTGTTGTGTTGCAACTCCGCCGGCCAGACAAGCCCATCGGCCTTGCGTTGCGCTGGGGGGATGGCCTCGATGACCGGAAAGTCGGACCGGGCTTGACCGTTTTCGTCGCGCCACTCTATCGATCGGGGTTCCGAGCTGCCGGGGGCCGAGGAACCGAACCCCTTGTAACCGAAGACATCGCCGGCGTGGTTGAGCACGACATCGAAAATCACATACAGGCCCAAGGCATGCGCTTCATCCACCAGCGCGCGCAGTTCCTCTTCCTCCTTGCCCGGTGCAGACGCAAACCGGGGCTCCGGCTGGAGGAAATCCTGGATGCCGTAGCCATGAAACGTGCCTCGATCTGATTGCCGGTTCTTCAGTACGGGTGATAGCCAGATCGCTCCGGCCCCCAAATCTTTGATGTAAGTCAGCCGGTCCCTCACGCCATTGAATGTCCCGCCTTGAAATTCGCCGAAAGGCTTATCGTGGGGCATGCTCGCAGGTGGCTTCCCATCCGAGCGATTGAATCGATCCAGCATGAGAAAGTAAATCCAGACATCTCGCCAATCCTGCGGTGACGGGAACGGCGTCGTTATTGCGTGAGTGGCACCGCCGGCGGTCACCGACCGTGTCGTTTTCGTTGCCGCCTGGGTGAACGTGGATTGAAGCACGGGGTCGTTCAACGACAACAGCACCTGACGGCTCCTTTCATAAAGAGGTGTCAGCGTTCTTCTCGCAGAGCAACAGACCTGCCCCCCTGTCTGATTCGTCTCAGCCGAGAGGCGAGTCCGAGATCTGCCAGTTGAGCTTGTTCAACCCCATGACCTACTTCGGGCGGCGCCATCGGCTCGTCCAAAAACGGAACGGAAACCAATCCGGCACGTTCGTGAATCCGTTTGGCATCGCTCGCTCCTTGGTTCATCTAGAACCCGTTACGATTCGAGTTGCAAGACATTCCGGTTCCAATTGCTGCCTGCTCTAAGACCCGAGCGGGTTGAGAAGTTCTGCCCTTCCCTCAAATGCAAAGAGCAGCAAATCAACCATCCTAAACG
>JAKDNQ010000497.1 GCA_030456405.1 Nitrospira sp. | reverse complement strand
AGCCTGCGGCCGGCGGGCTCGCCCCTCGGGCCTTCGACGTACTGCACGAGTACGCCTCAGGTCCTCCGGGCTCCGCGCGCCGGTCTCACGACGCGGCTCAGCGATTTCGCGACGAACTGTCATGAATCATGCGGGCTAAACAGTCCTGCACGATCGTGTATCACCTGATCAATCATTCAGTCGTTCGTTCAGCAAAGCTATGCCACCAACAATTCTCTTGAGCTGTGAGTCCATCAGCAAAAGCTACGGGGTAAAACCGCTGTTTGCCGATCTCTCGATCGGGTTGGCGGAGGGCGATCATGTCGGGCTAGTCGGGCCTAATGGTTCCGGCAAATCGACCTTGCTGAAGATCATGGCAGGGCTCGAAGAGCCGGATGAGGGCACCAGATCGATGCGCCGGCAACTCCGCATCGGCTATGTGCCGCAAGACCCGTCATTTGACGGAACACAGACGATCGAAGAAGTCCTTGCCCAGGTCCTGATCGACGAAGGTCATGACCCCCACGACCATAGCGATCGCACATCCGCAGCATTCAGCCTGGGAGAGTTCCCTTCAACTGACCAGTCCACCGCCACGCTCTCCGGAGGATGGAAAAAACGCCTGGCCATCGTCCGGTCGCTGATGCTGGAGCCGGATGTCCTGCTGATGGACGAACCGACCAACCATTTGGATGTCGAAGGCATCCTGTGGCTGGAACGATTGTTACGGGCCGAAGCCCGCGCCTTTCTTGTTGTCAGTCACGATCGGCGTTTTCTCGAAGCCGTGACGTCGCGGATGATCGAGCTGAATCGGAGTTATCCCACCGGAGTATTCGAAGCCAAAGGCAACTACAGCGATTTTCTGGAACAGCGGGATGCCGCGCTCCACGCGCAAGCGAACTATGAAGCGTCATTAGCCAATCGTGTCCGCCGCGAAGTGGAGTGGCTCAGGCGCGGTCCTAAAGCCCGTACGACGAAAGCCAAATCGCGGATCGACTCAGCAGGCCGCTTGATCGAAGAACTCAACAGCGCCGATGCTCGGAAAGACCAAGGTACGGCTGGCATCAATTTCACCTCATCAGGCCGTAGGTCGAAACAGTTGGTCGAGATGACCCAGCTCTGCAAATCGCTCGGCGGGCGGCCGATCGTGAAGAACCTTGATCTCCTGCTCGGACCGGGACAGCGGCTTGGATTACTGGGTCCGAACGGAAGCGGCAAAAGCACGCTCTTGAAGCTGGTGGCAGGCTCACTCAAGCCGGACTCAGGCACGATCGCCCGCGCGGACAAACTGCGTGTGGTCACGTTCGAACAGCACCGTGAATCGCTGGATCAATCCTCTTCACTCCGTCGATCCCTTGCCCCGCACGGCGATGCAGTCGTCTATCAAGACCGCTCGGTGCATCTTGTCTCCTGGGCAAAGCGGTTTCTCTTCAGGCCGGAGCAGTTGGATCTTCCTGTCTCCCGCCTCTCCGGAGGCGAACAGGCGCGGCTCCTCATCGCGCGCTTGATGTTGCAACCGGCCGACCTCTTGATTCTTGACGAACCGACGAACGACTTGGACATTCCGACACTCGATGTGTTGGAAGACAGCCTGCTGGAGTTCCCCGGCGCGTTAATGTTGGTGACACACGACCGGTGGCTCTTAGACCGCGTGTCTACCATATTGCTTGCGCTGGACGGCACAGGCCAAGCCGAATGGTTCGCCGACTATACGCAATGGGAGTCCGCACAAGAGCGAAAAGCGTTAGAACAGACTCGTGCCTCGACATCACGCCCCTCCAAGGCATCCCGGGCTGAGTCGGAATCGACTCCGAAGCCGAAACGAAGAGGCTTGTCCTATCGTGAGCAAAAAGAGTGGGCAAAGATGGAGCAGCGAATCCTTCAGGCCGAGGAGACCATCGCTGCCTGTCAAGCCGCAGTGGAAGATCCTGCCATCGCCTCCAACGCAGCAGCACTACAAGAAAGATCAGAAGCGCTGGACGCAGCCCGCACAGCCGCAGAGCGGCTCTATACCCGCTGGACCGAACTCGAAGGAAAACAGACGGAGTCTGCCGGACAGCCTCAAGCCTAGTACCGGTGGTTGGTCCGGTCTGTTTGGTGGCATCGGAAGAGCCGCCTCATCTCACGCAGCGATTGCAAACCCCGGACGTAATCTTGGCGCTGAACTTTTCTTCCAGATAATCCTCGATCCGCTGCCAGACTCCGCTGGTCGTCCGGACTCGCTTACATTTAGTGCAGAGGCAGACGGCGCCTCGAAGGGTTTTCAATTCGTCCATCGTCCGAGTCAATTCTTTGGTCTTCCCCTCAAGCTCACGCTCATGCTCTTTCTGGTTATCGTATTCCTCCCTCATCGTCATCGCCATCGAAACACGCGCCACAAGTTCCATGGGG
>JAKDNQ010000496.1 GCA_030456405.1 Nitrospira sp. | reverse complement strand
AGCATCACCGTCGACGTGCAATAAGACCGGCCATCTTCACGGCCACCAGGGTCTCTCATGAAAGGGACTCTGGTGCGCCGATTCCCCCCCGGTTTCCACCATTAAGAACTGGCAAACCAGGTAGATTCTACGGCGCCGGTTTGGAGGGCGACTGCGGATTGGGCTGAGGGACTCCGATCTTCAACATTCGCGTCAGTAACGGAATCGCTGTCCCCTGCATGACGACGGACGTGAGCGCGATAAAAAACACCATGTGGAAGATCGTGTCGGCCTTCTCAAGCCCGGCCACTAAGGGAAACGTGGCTAAGATGATCGGCACGGCCCCTCGGAGCCCCGCCCAGGCCACAAGAGTCTGCTCTCGAAACGACATCGGCGACAACGCCAGCGCCGCGTGGACACTCGCAGGGCGGGCGACGAAGATGAGGAACAGGGAAATCAGGATGCCTGCGCCGGCAATTGGCACGAGCCTATTGGGAAATACTTGAAGCCCTAACGTCAAGAACATGGTGACCTGCATGAGCCAGGCAAGCCCGTCGTGAAAACGCAAGACACTCTGCTGGTGAGTAAACGGCTTTCGCTGCATGACGAGCCCCGCCAGGTACACAGCAAGAAAGCCACTTCCTTCCAGGTAGTCGGTCAGGCCGTAGGTCAGCAGCGCCAGCGCCAACGACAGCACCGGATAAATGCCTTCCAACTCCAAGTCGAGCGCATTGAACAATCGCCGCATGATCTCGCCCATCGCAATACCAAGCACCGTCCCCACGGCCATTTGCATCACAAAGAATACGACAAGCTCTCCGAAAGAGGTCGAGGGTTCCGTCAACAGTCGGATCAGCGCAATCGTCAGCACGACGGCCATTGGATCGTTACTGCCAGACTCAAATTCGAGCAATTGGATCAACCGCCTGGGGATCTTGGTTCTTCGCGCTCGTAGCACCATGAAGACGGCCGCAGCATCGGTGGACGACACAATGGCGCCGAGCAAGAGGCCTTCTAGGAATGAAAACCCCTGGACCCAGGCGACAAACACTCCGATGAGCAAGGCAGTCACGAGAACCCCGATGGTCGAGAGCGACAACCCCTGCCACACGATGGGCCGCACTGCTGACCACTCCGTGTCCAATCCGCCAGAAAACAGAATCAAGACGAGTGCAGTGATGCCCAGTGACCTCACCAGGGACGGATTGTCGAACGAGATGAGGCCGAGACCATCGGATCCCGCGAGCATGCCGATGGCGAGGAACAAGACCAGTGAGGGGATGCCAAATCGATTCGAGAGCTTGATCGTCAGAATGCTCAGAATGACGAGCGTGGAGGATATGATGAAGATCACATCAATGGAAGCGGGCATCGTGCTGGCATCTTTCCAGAGGTTGTTCGACGAGACCTGATGCGGTCTATAGCACAGACAGCCAAATCACGCCAGCTACCAGCTGGCGATGGAGCTGTTACCTAGGAAAAAATGAAGGGGGGAGAGCATGGCGGTGTTCAGTCGATCGGCGTAGTAAGGATAGGCCAGACTCCCCCCCTGATTTTACAAAGGCCTACATGGGAGAATGGTGAAATCGGAGGTGACCATGCCCGCACGAGGGCAACGTTGGTCTCCGGAGGAATTGGCGAGGAGGCGGGTGGTGCGGACGTCTACCCACCCAGTGGCTCAGGTGGCGTGAGACCTGGGAAAGGTCTCTTTGCTCAGTAGGGGGTGATGGATTGGTCGAGATCAGATAACTTGAAAGGGGTCCCGAGTATTCGCTGCAACCAACTCACCACAGGCAGTACAGTGATAGTTGTCCGTCAAATAATCGTTGTTGTTGTGCTCCAATTCCAGGTGCAGATGCCGACAAGGTGGATTGTCCCCGTCTGCCCACTTCTCGCGTAACGCCGCAGCTTGCGATTTGGTCATGATAGTCACCTCTATTGTACGATATCGTTGCCCAACTCATTATCATCTAACAAATTGGTCGATGAGATCAACTGGATATTGTCCTGCCTCAATTAAATTCTTGGCTGCCTCATGGATATTGTACACCCTCCTTGCTGTGTCGAGCGACTTCAGAATCTCCCGTTGGCGGCGCGCTGCCAGATTGCAGGTCATGGAACCTCCGCCTCGGCCGGTCTGATAATGAGACGGGGATGGGAGGGACACCCAACCTGGTCTTGCTCCCGGAACGCGCGCCCTGAGAAAGAGGGGAAATGGGCGGCCAGGTGCCCTTTTTGCTTGCAGTACAGAGGAGGGGATGGAGCCTGATGATCTTCTGTGCTCACGCAACGCGCGGTTGCCCCTCGCTCGGGCTAATGGCACGTCTCGGGAAATCGATTGCGAAGCAATCGGAGGGCAGGGTGGGTGAAAAATATCTGCCAGTGGGTGGGC
>JAKDNQ010000495.1 GCA_030456405.1 Nitrospira sp. | reverse complement strand
TCAGCGATCGCTTATGATTGTGGACGAACTCGATCGGATCTTCCACGGTCACGATGTGGCCGGGGTGGATGGAGTTGCGGTGATCGATCATGGCGGCGAGGGTGGTGGATTTTCCGGAACCGGTGGCTCCGACGACCAACACGAGCCCGCGCTTCGTCATGGCGATATCTTTGACGATCGGAGGCAAGCCCAGCTGCTCGACGGTCTGGATCTCAGCTTTGATATGTCGAAAGACCAAGCCGACGTTCCCTCGCTGCCGAAAAATATTGACACGGAAACGGCCGAGCTCCTTGTAGTAGAGAGCCAGGTTCATTTCCATTTTCTCCTCGAATTCTCCGCGCTGCTGGCCGCGCATCAGCGCGAGCGCGAGGGCTTCGAGCTGTTCGTTGGTAAACGGCGGCGTGTCGGTTTGCTGTGTCGAACCGTGGACGCGATAGGCGGGAGCTGAATCGACGGTGAGGTACAGGTCTGAGGCTTCTTGATCCACCATGACTTTCAAGAGACTGCGAACATCCATCGCTACCTCCGTGCGTCTTGCCAGGTGTGTTACGCCGCACCGCTCATTGCGGATCCAAACAGATTGGGGTTCATGCTGCGCGACTGGGCTTCGCCTTTGGTGACGATTCCACGAGTGGCCAACTCGACCAGCGCCATGTCCATCGTTTGCATACCGTCTTTCTGGCTGGCCTGCATGATGCCGGGAATCTGGTGCAACTTCCCCTCGCGAATCAGATTTCTGACCGCGGTCGTGGCGACCATGATTTCGAGCGCGGCGACTCGCCCGCCCGCTTTTTTCTTCAGGAGGGTTTGGGTGATGACCGCTTCCAGGGCTTCAGCCAGCTGTGTACGAATCTGAGACTGTTGGTTTGGAGGAAAGGCGTCGATGATGCGATCGATGGTTTTCGGCGCGCTGGAAGTATGGAGTGTACCAAAGACCAAGTGACCCGTTTCCGCAGCTGTCAGCGCGAGCTGAATCGTTTCGAGGTCGCGCATTTCTCCCACAAGGATGATGTCCGGATCTTCGCGGAGCGCCGCCTTCAGCGCATTCGCAAAGGAGAGGGTATGGACGCTCAGTTCCCTTTGGTTGACCAGACATTTCTTCGACTTGTGGACGAATTCGACCGGATCCTCGATTGTGAGAATGTGTCCTTCGAACGTGGTGTTCAAATAGTCGACCATGGCGGCCAGCGTCGTCGATTTGCCTGATCCGGTTGGGCCGGTCACGAGGATCAGTCCCTTCTCACGATCGCAGAGTTGTCGCACGATCGGAGGCATGCCGAGCTTTTCCATCGGAATGATCTGGGTGGGAATGTTTCGGAAGACGGCGCCAAGCCCACGGCTTTGGACAAAGACGTTGACGCGGAATCGAGCGATGTCACCCAATTCAAAGGAAAAATCGCATTCCCGTTTTTCCTCAAAATTCTTCCGCTGGGTATCACTCATCATGTCATAGATCAGCGAGTGTGTTTCTTCTGTGGTCAGTACAGGATGATCGAGTTTCTTTAGATCGCCGTTCATCCGGATCATCGGTGGCTCACCGGCGCTGATGTGACAATCTGACGCGCCCTCCTTAGCCGTAAAGGTCAGAAGCTTCGAAATATCCATTGAAGAGGACTCCTCGGTAGATGAATGGGGAGATGAGAGCCGATCGAAAATCACGGCGACTTGAGAGCATCATGCCATAGGGTAACGGGAAAGCAAGATAATAGGCGGAAGCAGCTGCGTGAATTTTTCGATGGTTCCTTATAGAAAGGCGCGGCGTTCGATCAGATCAGTCCTGCCGATTGGCCTGCGCGTTGAAACGCCACGAGGGCCTGGTCAATATGGCTGGATGTATGCTCGGAGGTCACCGTAACCCGGATGCGGCTGGTCGCGTCCGGAACCGTAGGAGGCCGAATCGCCGGGGCATACAGGCCTTCCGCGAACAGGTGTTCGGCAAACGAGAGTGCGGTTTCGGCATTGCCGACGAGGATCGGCATGATCGGACTGACGCTGGGGGACAGGGTGAATCCCAATTGTGTCAATCCTGAGAACAACCGTTCACGGTTGGCCCACAAGCGCGCACGTCGCTCCGGCTCTCGTTGTATGACGTGTAACGCCGCCATGGCGGCAGCCGCTGAGCTCGGGGGAGGCGCCGTCGTAAACATGAAAGACCGGCTCGTATTCATGAGATAGCGGATCAACATCGAGGATCCAGCAAGGTAGGCGCCACTGCTGCCGAAGGCTTTGCCCAAGGTTCCCATTTGAAACGGGATCTGCGCTTCGATGCCGAAATGTTCGGCTGTTCCTCGTCCGTGCGGTCCCATCACGCCTGTTCCATGTGCATCGTCGATATAGAGGTCGGCGTCATAGTCCTGGGCTAACCGACTGAGTTCAGG
>JAKDNQ010000125.1 GCA_030456405.1 Nitrospira sp. | reverse complement strand
TCGCTCAGCGCAAACCTCCGCATCAGGCCGACACGAGCTTCGTCGGGCGATTGCGCCTGCCGGATCAAGGTAATCACCGCATCCAAATTATCGAGTGCGATCTTGAGGCCTTCGAGGATATGGGCCCGCTCTTCCGCCTTGCGCAGCTCGAAAGCGGTTCGACGGACGACGACCTCGCGCCGGTGCTCGATAAAATGATGCAGGATCTGCTTGAGGTTCAACACTTCGGGCCGGTTGTTCACCAGCGCGAGCATGATGACCCCGAAGGTCGTCTGGAGTTGCGTGAGCTTATAGAGATTGTTCAGAGTGATGAGAGGAATTTCGCCTCGCTTGAGTTCGATGACGACGCGGATGCCGTCCCGATCGGACTCGTCGCGCAAATCTGAAATCCCTTTAATCCGTTCGTCCCGGATCAGCTCGGCGATCTTTTCGATCAGCTTGGACTTATTGACCTGATAAGGCAGCTCTGTGACGATCAACCGTTCGCGATCCGTGCGTTCATCCGACTCGGCCTTCACTTTCGCGCGCAACGTGAGGAGACCTCGTCCGCTCTGATACGCGTCCTTGATGCCGGACGTTCCATAGATGAATCCGGCCGTCGGGAAATCGGGACCTGGAATCTTTTTCATCAGCTGGGCGATCGTGATATCCGGATTCTCCAATAAGAGGAGGAGCGCCTCGATCACTTCGCCGAGATTGTGGGTCGGAATGTTGGTGGCGTAACCCACCGCAATGCCACCGGCGCCGTTGACGAGGAGATTCGGAATTTTCGAGGGGAGCACCAGCGGTTCGACCAGCGACTCGTCGTAGTTCGGCCCGAAATCGACCGTCTCCTTGTCGATATCGGCGAGCATGTCCTCGGCAACCTTGGTCAGGCGGGCTTCGGTATAGCGCATAGCCGCCGGCGGATCGCCGTCGACCGATCCATAATTGCCCTGCCCGTCCACGAGCATATAGCGCATGTTGAACGGTTGCGCCATTCGAACGAGCGTGTCGTAGATCGGGCTGTCCCCGTGAGGATGATAGTTCCCCATAATCTCGCCGATGATCTTGGCGGACTTGCGGTAGGCCCGATTCGACGCCAGGCCCATTTCGTTCATGCCGTGGAGAATACGGCGATGGACCGGCTTGAGGCCGTCACGCACGTCGGGGAGCGCCCGACCCACGATGACGCTCATCGCGTAGCTCAAGTATGACGAGCGCATCTCGTCTTCGATCGCTATGTGTCCTAGTCTCTCATCAGGCGGCATCTTTTCCTCGTGAATCGTTCCTCGTAAAACGTGAAACGCAAGAGTTCGATTCGATCTCTCTGCGATTCACGATTAACGAATAACGTTTATACGTCCAAGTTTCTGACTTCGAGAGCGTGGGCTTGGATGAAGTTTCGGCGGGGTTCGACCTCGTCGCCCATCAGAATCGTGAAGATCTCGTCGACGCCCGGCACGTCTTCCAGTTTGACTTTTAACAGCGTCCGGACTTCCGGATTCATCGTCGTTTCCCACAGCTGATTCGGGTTCATTTCGCCGAGACCTTTGTAGCGCTGGATACTGAGCCCGTGCTTGCCCTTGTCGAGGATCGCCTTGACCAACTCAGCCGTCGCAGGCTGGAGCTGTTCCTGACCGTCGGTTTTGATCTTGTACGGCGCCCGACTCAAGCCGATCGCCGACGGTGAGAGCTTTTGCAGCTCGCGGAACTCGGCGGAGCCGACCAGCTCATGCGTCACGTCAAAGCTATAGGTGGCTCCGTTGGCATGTAGCCGACATGTAACTTTGTTCGATCGATGTTCCTCGTCTTCGACGATATCCAACGCCGGTATGAGCTTCGGATACACCACCGCGAGAGTTTTCTTCACGTTGGCCACGACCTTCTTGAGGGCCTCCCGATCCTTGAGGAGATCCCGATCAAGCCCCGGCTCGTCCACGAACGCCCGCACCATACTGGCCTCATGCGGCTTCTTGTTCAGCCGACCGAGCAGGGTCTCGAAGGCGATCAGTTTCTTGAGAATGGGGAGGAGCCGGCGTCCTGTGACATATCCCTGAACCCCTTCCACGTACACTTCGACTTCATCGACTGCGATATCGGCCAGGTATTCGTTCATGGCCATTTCATCTTTGAGATACCGTTCCGTCTTGCCCTTCTTCACTTTGAAGAGGGGCGGCTGCGCAATATAAATGTACCCTCGCTCGAGCAGCTCCGGCATTTGGCGGAAAAAGAAGGTGAGGAGCAGGGTTCGAATATGGCTGCCGTCCACATCGGCATCCGTCATGAGAATGATCTTGTGGTATCTGGCCTTGCTGATGTCGAACGAATCTTTGTCGGCCTTTTCACTCTCTTCGCGTTTGCGGCCGATGCCGGTGCCGAGCGCCATAATCAATGTTCGGATCTCGTCGCTGGAGAGCATTTTGTCGAAACGCGCCTTCTCGACATTAAGAATCTTGCCTTTGAGCGGCAGGATCGCCTGAAACTTGCGGTCGCGTCCCTGCTTGGCGGACCCGCCGGCCGAATCGCCCTCGACGATGTATAGCTCGCTCAAGGCCGGGTCTTTCTCCGCGCAATCGGCGAGCTTGCCTGGCAGCGAGCCGCCATCCAGCGCGCTCTTGCGCCGGATAAGTTCTTTCGCTTTTCGCGCCGCTTCACGGGCACGAGCCGCGTCGATCGCTTTCCCGATGACCTTTCGAGCCACGGGCGGGTTCTCTTCAAAATAGGCCCCGAGCGCCTCATTGACCGCGGACTCGACGATGCCCTTCACCTCGCTATTGCCCAGCTTGGCTTTCGTCTGTCCTTCGAATTGAGGGTTCCGGACCTTGACGCTGACGACAGCGGTGAGCCCTTCACGCACATCGTCGCCGGTCAGCGTTTCGGTGTCTTTCTTGAGCAGGTCGTTCGCGTTGGCGTACGTGTTAATTGTCCTGGTCAGCGCGGCCTTGAAGCCGACCAAGTGCGTGCCGCCTTCCTTGGTATTGATATTGTTGGCAAAAGAAAACAAGTTTTCGGCATAACCGTCGTTGTATTGAAGCGCGACCTCCAGCACCATTTCCGGTTTTTCAACCTGCACATAAATTGGCTTGTGCAGCGGCATCTTGGCTTCGTTCAGATGCTCGACGAACGAGACAATTCCGCCCTTGTATTTGAATACTTGTTCTTTGACCGGTTCTTTCCGCTCGTCCTTGAGCGTGATCTCAAGCCCTTTGTTCAAAAAGGCGAGCTCTCGAAGCCGCTGTGCCAGGACATCGAAGCTGAAGTCGAGTGTTTCGAAGATCTGCCCATCTGACTTGAATGTGACTGTGGTCCCACGGCGCTTGGTTTTACCTGTCATCTTGAGCGGGGCCGTCGCCTTGCCACGCTCGTAACGTTGTTCGAACACCTGGCCGTCCTGCCAAATTTCCAGCTCGAGCCATTCAGAAAGGGCATTGACCACTGAGATCCCGACGCCGTGGAGTCCACCGGACACCGTATACGCCCCCTGCTCGAACTTGCCGCCTGCATGCAAGACCGTCAGCGCGACTTCAGCGGCAGATTTTTTTTGCGTGGAATGCATTCCGGTAGGAATACCGCGACCATTGTCCACGACCGTGACACTGTTATCGATGTGGATCGTCACCTCGATGGACTCACCGAATCCCGCCATATGTTCGTCAACGCTGTTGTCGACGACTTCATACACAAGGTGATGGAGGCCATCCACGCCGGTGCTGCCGATGTACATCGCAGGACGCTTCCGCACGGCGTCCAGGCCTTCCAATACTTTGATTTGATCCGCACCGTAACTCTCGGTCTTGGATGTGGTCTCGGCGTCGTTACTGGCCATCGATCTCCTACTTCTAACAGGATGCTGAAAAAGACCGCCAGCGGCGTTCTCGCATTGCTCAGAGGCTCAACGTACCGAAGCGTACGCCTCGCCTCTTCGCTCACTGCGGCCTTGCTGGACGGCCTTTTTGAGCATCCTGTGTGGTGTGCTCCTACTGTCTCAGACGTACAGACCAGCCTGCCACAGAGTTTTTTCGCAGCCCTCTAAACCGTCGTTGGTCATTCGCAACGGGCAACCAAGGCCTGATTGTCGCTTCCATTGAACGATGACAATTGACTTGTGACTCTCAGATCTTGATCGGCATGACCACGCACTTGAACCCTGGGCTGTCCGGCTCTTGGATCAAACAGGGGCTCAGCGGATTATCCATTTGCAAGGAGATGGTTTCTCCGTCCATCACCCCGAGGACATCCAACAAGTAGCGGGCATTGAAGCCTGTGTTCAACGCCTCTCCTTCATACCGAGCCGCAAGCTCCTCGGTCGCCTCTCCAAAATCAGGATTGCTGGAGAACAGCGTCATCTGCCCCGAAACAAACGACACCTTTGCCGCACTCGCCTTATCGCGGGACAGCACAGAGACGCGCCGAAGCGCGCTCGCAAGGTCGGTGCGATTGACCCCAATCTTTCTGCTGCCTTCTTTCGGAATCACTTGTTGGTAATTCGGATAGTTCCCTTCCATGAGCCGTGAAGTCAGCAGCAGCCCGCTCTTCCGGAAAATCATGAGATTTTTCGTGAATCCGATCAAGGGCTCTCCCTCGCCGCCTTCTTCCAGCAGACGCTGCATTTCATGCGCCGCTTTTTTTGGAATAATGGCTTTGATCTCTTGCGGAGCGCCTTTGGCTCCGGCATGTCCGACTTCCTGTTCGGCAACCGCCAACCGGTGTCCATCGGTACCGACCAGCCGCAATATCGTTTTTTTCTCCGACGTGATGAGGGTCACCAGCAAACCATTGAGGATGTAGCGCGCGTCATTGTCTCCTGCCGCAAAGAGGGTTTTCCGAATCAGCTCCAGGAAGCCGGCCCCGGCGAGAGGAATGAGCCCTTCCCGCTCAATCGTAGGCAACGCGGGATAGTCGGTGCTGGGGAGACCGACGATCTTAAACTGGCTCTTGCCGGCATGAATCGTCGTCCAGTTATTGTCGCTCGATGTGATGTCGATTTCACCGACCGTCAGTTCTTTGATGATCTCGTACAGCTTTCTGGCTGAGACCGTGATCCCTCCAGGCTTCTCCACCGTCGCCTTATAGAGCCCGCGCATGCCGATTTCGAGATCGGTGGCGACGATTTCCACCCCCTCCTGCTTCGCCTCAATTAAGATGTTCGAGAGGATCGGCATCGTGTTGCGCTTCTCGACGACACCTTGGACCCGCTGAAGGCCCGTCAAGAGTTCCACTCGCCCCATACGTAACTTCATGATCTCTTCCCCTTGGCGCAGCCCTCACGCGCGCAGGATCTGCTCCTTCAAGCTTTCCAATGTGGCGCTGAATACACTGTCACTATCTTTCGCTTTGATGACCTGCTTACAGGCATGAATAATCGTCGTATGATCTTTACCCCCGAACTGTCGTCCGATCTCAGGGTACGAGGAGTCCGTGAGTTCCCGACAGAGATACATGGCGATCTGTCGAGGGTGCACCAGCGTCTTGCTGCGTCGACGGGATTTCAGATCGGCAATCTTCACATGGAAGCGTGCCCCCACCGTTTCCTGAATATCGTCCATCGACACAATCTTTTTCTTAGTGCCGATGAGATCCCGGAGCACGCTCTTTGCCATCTCCAGTGTGATGGTCTGACCGGTGAGCGAGGCATAGGCGCCGAGCCGGACCAACGAGCCCTCAAGCTCACGGATATTGCTCTTCATCGTCGTGGCAAGAAACTGGATGACGTCTTCCGGTAATGTCACGCCCTCGTCTTCTGATTTTTTCCGTAAAATGGCAATCCGTGTTTCAACGTCAGGTGGCTGGAGATCTGCGATCAGCCCCCATTCAAATCGCGACCTCAATCGTTCCTCAATATCGGGCATATCTTTGGGAAAGCGATCGCTCGATAGGACGAGTTGCTTATGCGCTTCATAGAGAGCGTTGAACGTGTGGAAGAATTCCTCCTGCGTGCGCTCCTTACCCGCCAAGAATTGAATGTCGTCGATCATCAACATGTCGATATGACGATACCGCTTCCTCAAATCCATCATTTTATCGTATCGAATGGAGTTGATGACTTCGTTCGTAAACTGCTCGGTTGTCAAATAGGCAATCCGGAGATCGGTCCGTTCCGCCACATGGTTTCCAATCGCATTCAGGAGGTGCGTCTTCCCTAAACCCGTATCCCCATAGATAAAGAGTGGGTTATACGCTTTTGCCGGTTGCTCGGCGACCGCCATACAGGCGGCATTGGCAAACTGGTTTCCCGCGCCTACAACGAAATTTTTGAACGTATACTTTGGGTTGAGCTGTATGCCTCGTTTTGCCCGTGGCCCCGTGCTTTGACGGACGGTCGGAACGGTACTTCCACTGCCCTCAGGCTGCTTTTTCGCCTGCTTGAAGATGACAAACGTAATTGCAGTCTCTACTCCACCTCGTGCGGCGGAGACAGCTTCGGACAAGAGAGGGCCGTAATGTTGGTGTAACCAATCGCCAAAGAACTTATTCGGGACACCAAGTTGCGCAGTGGAATCTTCGATTCGTTCAAGG
>JAKDNQ010000124.1 GCA_030456405.1 Nitrospira sp. | reverse complement strand
CCGGTTCGAGGGCGTCCCCCGTCCCCGATGCGCGCGCCCGGGCTCCCCCTCCTGCGCCACCCGCGCGAGGAGGCGCCGGAGCACCGGCGGCCCGTGGTGGCGCGCTTCGATCAAGCCCACGCGAGTACCGACGGCGGGGCCGTGTTGCTGACGGCCTTTGATGCCCAGCTTGGGCTGACCACGCAGTTGGCGGCGTGTCTGTCCGACCGCCGAGATCCGGACAAGATTCGGCACACGGTGCGCGAGTTGCTCCAGCAGCGGGTCTTCGGCCTGGCCTGCGGATACGAGGACGCCAATGATGCCGCCCGGCTGGCGCATGATCCCCTGCACAAGCTGGCGGTGGGCCGGGATCCGCTCACCGGGGTAGCCCTGGCCTCGCAGCCGACCCTGTCTCGCTTTGAGCATGCCGTGGGGCCGCGGGCGCTGTATCGGATGGGCCGGACGTTGGCCGCGACGGTGATCGCGCAGCACCGCCACCGGCTCAAGGGGCGTGCCCGCCGGATCACGATCGATCTGGATCCCACCGACGACCCCACTCACGGGCAGCAGGCATTGGCCTTCTTCAATGGACATGACGACACGTGGTGCTCTCGGCCCCTGGTGGCGACGCTGACGTTCAACGACGAACCCGAACAGTATCTGGTCGCCGTGGTCCTGCGGCCTGGGAACAGTCCGGCGAAACGGGGCGCGTTCGGGCTCCTGCGGACCCTGCTCCGTCAGCTGCGGCAGGCGTTTCCCGGCACCCCGTTGCGGGTGCGTGTGGATGGCGGGTTCGCCGGGAATGACTGGCTGGATGTCCTGGAGGTCGAGCGGGTCGAGTACGTGGTGGGGCTGGCCAATAACCCGCGGTTGGAGCAGCGGGCTGGGCGCGTGCTGGGCGAGGCCTACGGCCTGTCCAAGTACAGTGGCCGCACGGAGCACGTCTACGGGGAGACCCGCTATGCGGCCCAGAGCTGGTCGCACCGCCGCCGCGGGATCATCAAAGCCGAAGTGGTTCGGCTCCCTGGGCGGGAGCCCACATGCAATCCGCGCGTTGTCGTGACCAATCTCCGCGAGGCGCCCGCCGCTGTCTATGCCGTCTATTGTCAGCGAGGCGATAGGGAGAACCGGCTCAAGGAATTGCATCACAGGCTGGCGCTGGACCGCACGAGTGGCTCGCAGTGCTGGGCCAATCAGTTCCGGGTATTGCTGACGGCGGCGGCCTATGTCCTGCTGCAGGCGTTGCGGCACCTGGCTCACGGCACGGACTGCGCTCGAGCGCAGGTGTCCACGCTGCGGGAGCGGCTGCTCAAGATGGCCGTGTGGGTCGCGCTCGGTGCGCCGCATCGTGTTGCATTTGCCCCGCACAGCCCCCTGGGGCACGACCTGGCACCGGGTGGCCGTCGCAGTCGGCGCGGTATCAGGCTAACCTCACACCTAGGCTCGTACAGGACGGTGGCGCAACGGGATTCGACAGGAGACGTGTGTCGTGAATCTCCCGCTCAGGTGCATGCGACGACCACCTGCCAGCTCCCAACGTGGAAAGGAAGGCGTCCGCCGCAATTCGCGACCGCGACAGGGGCACAGGAGTCGCAGGCTGATCCAGAATGGCGGCTACTCATCCACGGACCATCGCTCATGAATAATGCGGGTTAGCGGTCACCTTGTCAGTCAATGCCGATACGATCTTGATCGCGAATACGCTTGCCCATGACGCAACGATGCGAACGTCACTGGTTGCGATGGCTGAGGTCACGGCCAAAGAAGCGCTGCCCGAGGATGCTGAACAGGCCATGGAACGAATCAAGCAGATGTCCACCGAGACCGATAAGTTGGGGCTCCCGATTGGATGGTCGCGTGAGCCCGATGACACGAAGTCGCTTCCTTCCGGAATTGGTGGGTGGGCGCTTAAGTGTATCGGTCTATTGATTACCGCAGTTGCGGTTTCTCTTGGCGCCCCGTTTTGGTTCGACGTCTTGAATAAACTGATCAATATTCGTTCTGCCGGCAAACAGCCGGAGAGATCGCATCAAGAAAAAGAGCCGGCCGGTAAATAGTTCACGGGCCTGGTAGTGGGCTATTTTGAAAATCCATCATCCAATCGGATCATCCTGAATTCCATCGAAGAGCGAAGGAGTCGTCTCTGTCACGATTTCTCCCTTCGCTCGCATAATCATGTTGAGAACGTCATCATTTGCATTGTTCGCGATAATGACTAGATGAGGATGTTCTCGTTGAAACACTCTAAAAATTTCATCAGCGAACGCTTGACCTATTGTGGAAATATCCTTGAAGTCTAGCCACACCTCCTTGAATTGATCGACACGAAGAAGTAGGCGCTTCGCTTGTGAGCGAGAAACTAATTGCTCCCCTTCATATCTCGCAAGTTCTAATGGCACATGGGTTCTTGTAAATCCGTAATCGTGTAATTCCGATGCGTAGCGGCTCATGATTTCGTCGGCAGTGTGTGTTGCCCTCAGGCCAATTCTCATAAAAATGAGAGTGCCGACATGCTCGTCTGCTGACTCAAATAACCAATCATCGTCCTGACCGAGACGACAAAAAGAGAACCCATTGGCATGCAACATATATTCATCGAACATTCGTGAAGTAAAAAAGATTCCTTGACCAGTGTGTGCAAATGAGTCGGTGGTTAGCTTGCCCTTACTTAATTCTAAAAGAGCATGACGGGCATCATGTAAATGCAGATCTCGCATGAGCTTCTTGAACACTCCTATTCCGAAGTCGCGAATCCAAAGATAAATTTGTGATGCATCGAGCATGACAGTGATATGCACAGTGTCAGACTCTGAATGGTCAATTGCGTTATTCAGCATCTCAGTAAAACCGTAATTACAGATCGTCAGAATGTTCGCAGGGGTATCATTGGATAATAAAGGACTGATTCTTTCACGCCAGACCACATCCTCATGTAGACCTATTGTTGAAAGACTGAATCTTTCATCAACTGAAGGAACTAGCGAATATGCTCGCGCCTTCGTATTGCCGGTAGTGGAAACAATCTTTCGTTTCACCAATAAGGCAATATGTCTTGCGACGGCTGCCCGTGATATTTGAAAGTGAGTGGCCGTAAGACTGGCAATATCTGAGTGATGACGCCTGAGATTATCGACGATGAAATGCTCAATGTTTTCGGTTTTTTCTCTCTTTTTCATGTTTTCAACATCTTTTTTATAACAATTATGAAAATATATATAACAAATAGTATACTTATTGTAAACAATTATATTTATATATATTATTTCCAACAATAATGTATTTATTTGAAACAAGAGAGATGGGGGAAGATGATTGGCGGGGTAGTTCAGAGGAGAGAACGCCGGACTACTAACCCAGCTGTCGCCAGTTCGAGACTGGCCCCGCCACCATCCTGTAAATAAGAATGGTTGCCCGGTGGATACTAGCACCGAGCAACCGCAACCCGGTAGGTCCCGCGAAGGTCGAACCGGATCGCACCTGTCAAGGCGATCCAGAGTATACACCTTCCGGGATCTCCAATCCAAGGAGGTCCCATGAACGTGCTGAAAGCAGAAAAGAAGCTCGCTGTTATTACCGCTCTCACCGAAGGCTGTTCGATCCGATCCATTGTCCGCATGACAGGTGTACACAAGAAAACCATCATGAAGCTATTGGTGGAAGTTGGCTCCCACAGCGCATGATGGACGAGCGGATGCGAGGACTTCGTTTTGACGCCGTTGAGTGTGACGAAATTTGGACATTCGTTGGCAAGAAAGAAGGCGTCATGAAAGCCGACGAGCGGAACGCCAACCCTGAGCTTGGCAATCAGTATACCTATATTGCACTTGATCCTGTCAGCAAGATGATTCCAGCGTTTCATGTTGGCAAGCGCGATTCAGTGAAC
This sequence comes from Nitrospira sp., assembly GCA_030456405.1. Next base: position 2,660 of record JAKDNQ010000124.1, on the reverse strand, counting down.
ACGCACCAATTTATCGAGGATCTGAGCCGACGCATTCAAGGCTCTACACAGGTGAGTACCGATGCCTGGGGGCCCTATAGTCCGGCCATTGCGCGATACTTTGGCAATCGGGCCACCTATGCCACGATCACGAAATTCTATGCTGCCGAGAATCCTGGAGCGGGCCGCTATGCGCCACCTCGCGTATCAGGAAGTCAGATTACTGAAATGTTGGGGGTTCCGGATTACAGTAAGGTTTGCACGTCTTATGTGGAACGGCAGAATTTGACGCTGCGAATGAAGATTGCCCGATTTCACAGGCTATCCTTGGCGTTCTCGAAGAAGCTGATCAATCTGAAAGCGGCTGTTGCCTTATACTTTTGGACCTATAACTTCTGCCTGATTCATGGATCACTTCGCATGACGCCAGCGATGGCAGCAGGGGTGACGGGGAGGATTTGGGAATTGAAGGAATTAGTGGCGTGAATTTCAAAATAGCCCACTACCCACGGGCCTCTGCTCCTAGATTTCGCGTGCTATAATCCCGACCTGATGCAGAACTCGATCGTCATCAAGGGCGCCCGCGAGCACAACCTCAAGAACATCGATGTCACGATCCCGCGCGACAGGCTCGTCGTGATCACTGGGCTGAGCGGGTCGGGCAAGTCGTCGCTGGCATTCGATACGATCTATGCCGAGGGGCAACGCCGGTATGTCGAGTCGCTCTCGGCCTATGCCCGTCAGTTCCTCGAACAGATGGGCAAGCCCGACGTCGATTCGATCGAAGGGCTCTCGCCCGCCATTTCCATCGAGCAAAAAAGCACCAGCCACAACCCCCGGTCCACGGTCGGTACCGTCACGGAAATTTACGACTATCTCCGTCTCCTCTTTGCCCGGATCGGACGCCCCTCCTGCTTTCAGTGCGGTGAGGAAATCACCGCGCAGACGGTGCAACAGATGGTCGATGCCATCGGCCTGCTGCCGGAGGGGAGTAAGTTTCAGCTCTTAGCTCCGATCGTTCGTGGCAGGAAAGGGGAGTATCGCAAAGAACTCCTCGACATGCGCCGGGCCGGCTACGTCCGGGCCAGGGTCGATGGCCGGTTGATGGATTTGGGCGAGGACATCACGCTCGATAAACAGAAGAAACACACGATCGAAATCGTGGTCGACCGGCTGGTGATGAAGCAGGGCGAGGCGCTGACCCGACGGTTGGCCGATTCGGTGGAGACCTCGTTGAAACTTGCCGGTGGTCTGGTCGGGGTGCTGACGGACAATGGGAACCTGTCGCTCTATAGCGAGACGCTCGCCTGCATCCGCTGCGGTGTCAGTTATCCCGAAATCACGCCGCGCGTCTTTTCGTTCAACAGCCCGCATGGAGCCTGTCCTGCTTGCGACGGCATTGGGTACGCGATGCCCCATCGACAGGGTTCAGGGCAGACACCCGGCAGTCCGGACGATGAAGACTTCACCTTGCTGGAACCCTGCGAGGTCTGCGGGGGTGCGCGTCTCCGGCCTGAAAGTTTGTCCGTCAAAGTGGCCAAACAGTCGATCGCGGAGGTGACCCATCTCTCCGTGCGGGCCGCTGCCGACTTTTTCGGATCGTTGAAGTTTACCGAGCGTGAACTGATGATCGCCCAGCGCATCTTGAAAGAGATTCGTGAACGGCTCGGGTTTCTTGTCAACGTCGGTCTGGATTATCTGACGTTGGATCGGGCGGCTGCTACCTTGTCCGGCGGAGAAGGCCAGCGCATTAGGCTCGCCACGCAAATCGGCTCTGGCCTCGTCGGCGTCCTCTATATTCTCGACGAGCCCTCGATCGGTCTTCATCAGCGGGACAATCGCCGCCTGCTCCAGACCTTGCTGCGCCTGCGCGACCTGGGCAACACTGTGGTAGTGGTCGAACACGATGCAGAAACGATGATGGCAGCGGACCATCTGCTGGATATGGGGCCAGGCGCCGGGACACACGGCGGCCAGGTGATTGCCCAAGGTACACCGACCGACGTCATGGAGAATCTCGACTCGCTGACAGGCCAGTATCTTCGCGGCACCCAGATGGTCAGCTTGCCTCGCCGCCAGCGCAAGGCCAAAGGCCTGTTGTCCATCGTGGGGGCGAAGAAACACAACCTCAAGGGGATGACCGCCAAGATTCCGCTCGGCCTGCTCACCTGTGTGACAGGCGTATCGGGATCCGGAAAGAGCACGCTGGTGCTTGAGGTGCTGTTCCATTCCCTCTCCCAGTTGCTCTACCACAAAAAACCGAAAATCGATGGCTGTAAAGAGCTGGTAGGCGCCGACGCACTGGATAAAGTGATCGATATCGACCAATCTCCGATCGGCCGGACTCCGCGATCGAATCCGGCAACCTATACAGGCCTGTTCAGCTTCATCCGTGACCTCTACTCCAATCTGCCTGAGTCCCGCGTGCGGGGCTACAAGCCAGGCCGCTATAGTTTCAATGTGAAGGGCGGCCGCTGTGAGGCTTGCCAGGGCGATGGGTTGATCAAGATCGAGATGCATTTCCTGCCGGATGTCTATGTGACCTGTGAGGTCTGCAAGGGCCAACGGTACAACCGCGAGACAATGGAGATTCACCATAAAAGGAAAAGCATCGCCGACGTGTTGAATATGACGGTGGACGACGCCGTCGAGTTCTTCGAGCATATCCCGTTCATCAAGCG
>JAKDNQ010000025.1 GCA_030456405.1 Nitrospira sp. | reverse complement strand
GCGAACAATCACCCGGAAAACCCGCGAAGCCCTCCGCGACGAGCAGCGTGTAACATTGGGTGAGTGTACGCCTGTCTGGCGTCCGCTAGTCGGCAGCGTGCCGGATCGAGCCAATAATCCTCTTCCCACATGTCACTGTTCTGCATCGAAGTATCACGTCAAGCAACGACACAGGCGGCCCGCAACAACCTTCTTTTTATACCAATCGCGGCAGGATTACACGCGAGTGACAGTTTCCATTTCTAGGGCAACTCCCTCCCAAGTTTAAGTGCTTTCTCAGGGAGAAAGAGGTATTCTTCGGCGGAATAGGTCGAAAATTTCTGGAACGGAAAAGCCGTATGAGCAACGGGGATCTCAACTGGATTGCCAACTTCATCTGGGGCATCGCTGACGATGTACTCCGCGACCTGTATGTGCGAGGTAAATACCGCGATGTGATCCTTCCTATGACCGTCCTGCGCCGTCTCGACGCTTTGCTTGAGCCGACGAAGAAAGCCGTGCTCGACATGAAAAAGTCGCTCGACAAGGCCAAGATCGTCCACCAGGACCAGCCATTGCGCAAAGCCGCCGGACAGGCCTTCTACAATACTTCGAAGTTCACGTTGCGCGATTTCAAATCTCGTACCAACCAGCAGCAGCTTAGAGCTGACTTTGAGGCGTACCTCGATGGGTTCTCGCCGAACGTGCAGGACATTCTTGAGAAGTTTGAATTCCGCAATCAGATTCCGCGTCTATCCAAGGCGGATGCTCTCTATACGCTGATTGAGAAGCTCCTTTCCTCCGACATCAACCTGAGCCCCAACCCGGTCCTGAATCATGACGGTTCGGTCAAGCATCCTGGCCTCGATAACCACGCCATGGGAACGATCTTTGAGGAACTAGTCCGCCGCTTCAACGAAGAGAACAACGAGGAGGCTGGTGAACACTGGACGCCGCGCGATGCCGTCAAGCTCATGGCGAAGCTCATTTTCCTGCCTATTGCAGAAAAGATCGAATCCGGTACCTATCTTCTGTACGACGGCGCCTGTGGCACAGGCGGCATGCTCACGGTTGGCGAGGAAACACTCCAACAACTTGCAATTGTACATAAGAAGAAGGTGTCTACGCATCTCTACGGGCAGGAGATCAATGCGGAGACGTATGCCATCGCCAAGGCCGACCTTCTGCTGAAAGGCGAAGGCGAAGCGGCGGACAACATCGTCGGCGGGCCGGAGCATTCCACGCTTTCGAACGATGCTTTCCCATCCCGTGAGTTCGACTTTATGCTTTCCAATCCACCCTATGGCAAGAGCTGGAAGAGTGACCTTGAACGTCTGGGCGGTAAAGACGGCCTCAAGGATCCGCGGTTCGTCATCCAACATACAGGCGATGCCGAGTACTCGCTGATCACCCGTTCGAGCGATGGCCAGCTGTTGTTCCTTGCGAACATGCTCTCGAAGATGAAGCACAAGACCAAGCTCGGGAGCCGTATTGCCGAAGTGCATAACGGTTCGTCGCTGTTCACCGGCGACGCAGGCCAGGGCGAAAGCAACATTCGGCGCTGGATCATCGAGAGCGACTGGCTGGAGGCCATCGTCGCCCTGCCGCTGAACATGTTTTACAACACGGGCATCGCGACCTATATCTGGGTGCTGACGAATCGGAAGCCCGAGCATCGCAAGGGCAAGGTTCAACTCATCGACGCGACGCAATGGTTCAAGCCGCTTCGCAAAAACCTCGGCAAAAAGAACTGCGAGCTGTCTGAGGAGGATATCCAGCGCATCTGCCAAACCTTCCTGGATTTTAAAGAGACCGAGCAGTCGAAGATTTTCCCCAACGCCACTTTTGGCTACTGGAAGGTCACCGTCGAACGGCCGCTGCGTCTACGAGTGGACTTGGACACGATGTCGCTCTCCGCATTTCGCGTGGCATGCGATGAAGACGACGAGGCTCCGATGGCCAACGCGGTGGATCGTGTCGCCGGAATACTCGGTCCCGGGCCTCACCTGAATTTCAATCTCTTCATGGACGCGGTTGAGGCTGATGCGGAGAAGCATAGCCTCAAACTGACGGCCGCACGGAAGAAATTGCTAAAGGATCGACTGGCGAAGCGAGACGAGACGGCCGTCGAAGTCATCAGCAAGATCCACAAGCCGGTCAAGACTAAGCCAAACCCGTTGTGTGGCCTCTTCGAGGTCAAGCTTGATGGCAAACCTTGCGTGGTCGAGTACGAGCCTGACAGCGAGCTGCGAGACACTGAACAGATCCCGTTGCTGGAAGAGGGTGGCATCGAGACCTTTCTTCGCCGCGAAGTCCTACCCCACGTCCCTGACGCCTGGTACAACTCTGAAAGCGTCAAGACGGGATACGAGATCAGTTTCACTCGCTACTTCTATAAGCCACAGCCGCTGCGCACGCTAGAGGAGATTCGCGCCGACATCCTCGCCCTTGAGAAAGAGACAGAAGGGCTACTCGGTGAGATCGTCGGTGGAGGTCCGGCGTGAAGAAGCCGCTCCGGAAACGGAAGAACGTTGCGGGGAATGCTATCGCATCGGCTCCAGTCGAGGCCTCCTTTGCCGCAATCGTCGGCATGATTCAGGCCGCCAAGCAGCGGACATACCAGGCGGTGAACCAGGAACTGGTCAGTCTGTATTGGCAGATCGGTGAGTACATCAGTCGTAAGCTGAAGTCTGCAGAATGGGGCGATGGGGTGGTGGAGGAATTGGCCCGTTATCTCGCACGCACCCAACCGGGCTTGCGCGGGTTCACGCGGGCCAACTTGTTTAGGATGAGGCAGTTCTATGATACCTACCGTATGCATAAGAAAGTCGTACCACTGGTGCGACAATTGCCCTGGACTCACAATCTGATCATTCTAAGCCAATGCAAGATTGCCGCGGAGCGAGAGTTCTACCTTCGCATAGCTGCTCGTGAACAGTGGGGGAAGCGCGAATTGGAGCGGCAATTGCGCGGCGCCCTCTTCGAACGTGTCGTGCTCAACCCGACGAAAGTCTCACCAGCGGTGAGACAGTTGCACCCCTCGGCGCAGAGCCTCTTCAAAGACAGCTACGTGGTCGAGTTTCTCAATCTCCCCGATGGCCATGCCGAAGCCGATCTTCATGACGGATTGCTCTGGCAGCTGAGAAACTCCGGCGTTGCGCGCCCAGGAGAGACGTCGGATCGACAATCCCGTCATTCCCGCCCCCGAGCGGGGTCGAGGGCGGGCTCCATCGGGAATCCAGACCTTTTCCCATGAAGCAACCTGCCGTCTACATGTTGGCCAGCCGACACAATGGCACATTGTATACGGGGGTGACGAGCGACCTGGTCAGACGGATCTGGGAGCATCGGAACGACCTCGTCGAAGGGTTTACGAAGCGCTACGGTGTTCGCTCTCTGGTGTATTTCGAGCTTCATGACGACATGCTCGAAGCCATCCGTCGTGAAAAGCAGGTCAAGAAATGGAATCGGGCATGGAAGATCGAATTGATTGAAAGAACTAATCCCCAATGGCAGGACCTTTGGCGTTCGTTGACGGAAAGCGAGGAGATGGATTCCCGCCTGAACGGGAAGATCCCTGGGTGCGTCGTCCCCGCGAAAGCGGGGACCCAGAAACTCTCGGCTAACCTGGATTCCCGCTTGCGCGGGAATGACGGAAGGGAGCGGACATGATCACCGACCTCAAGCCATATCCCGCGATGAAGGACTCCGGCGTGCCGTGGCTGGGGGAGGTGCCGGAGCATTGGCAGGTACGGCGGCTGAAGCACATATGCCGTTTCAACTATGGCGATTCGTTGCCAACGGAAACACGGCACTGCGGAGAGGTGCCCGTGTTTGGCTCCAATGGGCGAGTGGGTTCGCATGTGTCGTCGAATACAAAGGCGCCTTGTATCGTGATTGGGCGCAAGGGCTCTTTCGGCAAAGTGAACTTCTCAGCCGAACCCGTTTTTGCAATCGATACCACGTTCTATGTCGATGGCCGCATCACTGCCGCTGATGTGCGCTGGTTGTCATTCCTTCTCAGCTGGCTGCGGCTCGATGAGGTGTCCAAGGACTCAGCAGTGCCGGGCCTTGATCGAGAGGATGCATACCGACGCATGGCGGCATACCCGGCGGAACGGAGCGAACAATCCGCCATCGTCCGCTTTCTGGAACATGCCGACCGGCGCATTCGTCGCTACATCCGTGCCAAGCAGAAACTGATCAAACTGCTGGAGGAGCAGAAGCAGGCCACCATCCACCGCGCCGTCACTCGCGGTCTCCCTTCGACGGGTTCGGCAGGCTCACCGCAGGCAGGCTCAGGGCAGGCGATGCCCAACGTCCGCCTCAAGCCCTCGGGCGTCGAATGGCTCGGCGACATGCCAGAGCATTGGGAGGTGAGGCGCAACGGGCGATTATTCAAACAACGAAATGAGACTGGTTTCGGCGACCTTCCAATCCTCGAGGTCTCACTTCGAACAGGGGTTCAGGTTCGTGATCTGGGAAATCCTGACCGAAAGCAAGTCATGACGGACCGAGAGAAGTACAAGCGATCTCGTGCTGGCGACATCGCCTACAACATGATGCGAATGTGGCAGGGGGCTGTGGGTGTTGCGCCAGTCGATGGATTAGTCAGCCCCGCTTACGTTGTGGCAACACCGCTTCTCGGCACAGACCCAAGGTACTTCGCACAGCTCTTCAGGACCAGCGAGTACAAGGCGGAGGTGGACGGCTATTCCCGAGGCATCGTCAAGGATCGCAATCGGCTGTATTGGGAGGACTTCAAGCGGATGCCATCGTGCTATCCACCACCGAGCGAACAGACTGCGATTGCTGATGCAATCGTACGGCTGACCAGGGAGGTCGACACGACTGCCGACAAGGTGCGCTGTGAGATCGCCCTCCTTCGCGAATACCGAACCCGCCTGATCGCCGATGTGGTGACCGGCAAGCTGGACGTGAGAGCAGCGGCCGTCAAGCTGCCTGAAGAAACTGATGAGCCCGAACCACTCGATGGCGCAGAGGCTTTTGCCGAGGGTGACGAAGAAACCGAAGACGCGGACCCCGCCGCGGTGCCCGAGGAGGCCGAGGCGTGACAGCTGATCGTTCCAATGACTACCTCGTTGATTTGGTTCGCGAGCTATGCACATTGCCTCGTGAAACCGAGTGGGTCGAATTCAAGGCCAACAACTTGAACCTCGCAGAGATCGGCGAGTACATCTCCGCGCTCGCGAACGCGGCTGCGGCAGTCTCTTTGGCCAAGGAAGATATTGCTTGATGGTTCGCTTTTGGGTGGCACTTTCGCGACAGTCCGTTCCTTGTAACATATTGAAAGGGCGTAGCCTAATCCTTCTTATGTTGCTTGATGGATGCTTGATTAGAACAGGTCTAATAAGCAGAACTGAAGGCCCTGCTCCTTTGAAATCAATAGGTATGAGGGTCCTTGGTACTTGATGGTTACTTGATTAGAGGTTCCTCGTGAACACCGACACCAGCGAGAAGGGCCTTGAAAGCCTCATCATTGCGGCGATGACCGGCCAACCGTCGAGCGAGCCGCCGCCGTCGGGCGAAGGCATCGGGCTCATCCGGGCCCGGTATGGCGGAGCAGGTTGGATTCTTGGCCAGGCGCAAGACTATGACCGTGAGTTCTGCGTCGATCTCACTCAACTCCGCACTTTCCTAAGCACGACCCAACCACGGGTTGCCGAGGCGCTTGATCTGGAACATGACGGTCCTCCGAGGCGAAAATTTCTGGCTCGCCTCCAAGGGGAGGTCTCCAAGCGCGGTGTCATCGACGTGCTCCGCCACGGTGTGAAGGACGGCCCTCACCATATCGATCTGTTCTTCGGCACGCCATCAGCGGGCAATGAAAAGGCACAGGCGCTTTACGAGGCTAACCGATTTAGTGTTACCCGGCAACTTCGCTACAGTCGCGATGAAACACAGTGCGCTTTAGACCTTGGTCTCTTCATCAACGGCTTGCCGATCACGACCTTTGAGCTTAAGAACAGTCTGACCAAACAGACCGTCGAGGATGCGGTGGAGCAATACAAGCGCGACCGTGACCCACGAGAGAAGCTGTTCGAATTCGGGCGCTGCGTCGTGCATTTCGCCGTGGATGATCACGAGGTACGGTTCTGCACTCATCTGAAGGGAAAAAGCTCGTGGTTCCTTCCCTTCAATCAAGGTTGGAACGACGGAGCAGGCAACCCGCCGAACCCGAACGGGATCAAGACCGACTATCTGTGGAAGCGATTCCTCATTCCCGAGAGTCTGACCGACGTCATCGAGAATTACGCCCAGGTGGTCGAGGAGAGAAACGAGAAGACCGGCAAGAAGAAGGCCGTGCAAATTTGGCCTCGCTACCACCAACTCGATGTGGTGCGGAAGCTCTTAGCGGATGCGCGTCAGCATGGCGCGGGCCTGCGCTATCTTATCCAGCATTCGGCGGGCAGCGGGAAATCGAACTCGATCGCCTGGCTCGGCCATCAACTCATCGGATTACGCAAAGACGAGGCGCCGGTGTTCGACTCGATTATCGTCGTGACCGATCGGAAGATTCTCGACAAACAAATACGCGACACCATTAAACAGTTTGCCCAGGTGGGCGCCACTGTCGGCCATGCGGAGCACTCCGGCGATCTTAAGAAGTTCATCGAGAGCGGCAAGAAGATCATCATCTCCACGGTGCAAAAGTTTCCGTTCATCCTGGAGGAGATAGGCAACGATCAGCGGGGGCAACGATTTGCGATCATCGTCGACGAGGCTCACTCAAGCCAAGGCGGCAAGACCTCGGCGGCGATCAGCATGGCCCTTTCGGAAGCTGGAGCCGAAGAGGATGAGGAAACCACTGAGGACAAGATCAACCGGATCATGGAGGCCAAGAAGCTCCTGCCGAATGCGAGCTACTTTGCCTTTACGGCTACGCCGAAGAACAAGACGCTGGAAATCTTTGGAGAGCCATACGCCGAAGGCGGAAAAACGAAACACAAACCGTTCCACAGCTACACGATGAAGCAGGCAATCCAAGAAGGCTTCATCCTGGACGTGCTCAAGCACTACACGCCGGTCGATAGCTACTACAAGCTCATAAAGAAGGTAGAAGCCGATCCGGAGTTCGATACGAAGCGCGCGAAGAAAAAACTACGCCGTTATGTGGAGAGCCACGACCATGCCATCCGGCTCAAGGCTGAGATCATGGTGGATCACTTCCACGAACAGGTGCTGGCGCTGAACAAGATTGGTGGGCAGGCACGCGCAATGGTTGTGACGAGCGGCATCGATCGGGCCATCCAGTACTACCACGCTTTCCGCGACTATCTGACCGAGCGCAAAAGTCCGCACAAAGCCATTGTTGCCTTCTCGGGCGAACATGAGTACGGCGGCTCGAAGGTGACCGAGGCGTCGCTCAATGGTTTTCCGTCGAGCCAGATAGTTGACAAGATACAAGAAGATCCCTACCGGTTCTTGATCTGTGCCGATAAGTTCCAGACCGGCTACGACGAACCGCTGCTCCACACGATGTATGTGGACAAGATTCTCTCCGGCATCAAAGCGGTGCAGACACTCTCGCGCCTCAATCGCGCTCATCCTCAGAAACACGATGTGTTCGTGCTCGACTTCATGAACGACAGCGCGATGATCCAGGAAGCATTTGCTGGCTACTACCGCACGACAATCCTTGCCGAAGAGACCGATCCCAACAAGCTGCATGATTTGAAAGCCGCACTCGATGGATATCAAGTCTATGCGGTGGCGCAGATAGACCAGCTTGTTGCGCTATACCTTGACGGAGCCGACCGGGACAAGCTCGATCCAATTTTGGATGCCTGCGTCGCGATCTATAAAGAACAGCTCAACGAGGACGGGCAAGTGGCCTTTAAGGGTAAAGCCAAGGCCTTCACGCGTGCCTATGGCTTCCTCTCATCGATCCTGCCCTATACCAACGCCGAGTGGGAGAAGCTGTCGATCTTCCTAAACTTCCTTGTGCCCAAGCTGCCGGCGCCAAAAGAGGAAGATCTCTCGAAGGGGATTCTCGAAGCGATTGATATGGATAGTTATCGTGTCGAGAAGAAGGCGGCAATGAAGATCCAGTTACCCGATGCCGATGCGGAAATCGAGCCGGTGCCGACGACTGGTGGCGGCTATAAGCCGGAGCCTGAACTCGACCGGCTCTCCAATATCCTCAAGACCTTCAACGACCAATTCGGCAACATCCCCTGGACTGACTCGGATCGGGTGCACAAGCTGATTACCGAAGAGATCCCTGCCAAGGTTGCCGCCGACAGCGCCTATCAAAACGCCCGGCAGCATTCCGATAAACAAAACGCTCGCATCGAACATGACAAGGCGCTACGAAAAGTCATGACGGACTTGCTCTCGGACCACACCCAGCTATTCAAGGAGTTTCAGGATAACGATAGCTTCAAAAAGTGGCTCTCTGACACGATTTTTAACGTGACGTATCGCAAGCCAGAGGCTAACCCCTAAAGCATCATTTGGTCAAGCAGGGAGTTGTCTGGAACCATTTTCCGTAGATCATACCGAACCTCATCTTCCAAGAAATCGTCGACGACCTCGATGCAGCGCTCGAACAATTTCTAATTGAGCAAATCGAAAATTTGCTTCATCAAAATCAGAAACTCCGCGCCGCCCGCAATCTGCTGCTGCCTCGTCTGATGAGCGGCGAGATTGCGGTGTGAGCTGGTTAGCGGAGGCCTTATATGATTGGTAGTTGAAGGATTCGTGGGTGCACGGTATTATCATCAAGTGCCACACCAGGGAACTTACAGATAATACTGTGCACTATGAAACAGACCCTTGGAAATCTCGAACGAACGCTGTTTGCCTACGCTCAGATGCGGGATCTGAGTACCCTGAGAACGGGTGATTTGACCAAAGCGCTCGGAATTTCCCGCAAGCAGGAGAGCAAGCTCTTCACGCGGCTCTCGAAAGCCCGCATGATCGCACAGGTGCGCCGTGGCCTGTATCTTATCCCCCAACGCCTGCCGTTGGGCGGCATCTGGTCGCCAGACGAAATACTTGCGCTCAATACCCTGATCGGCGAGTTGAAAGGGCGCTATCAGATTTGCGGTCCGAATGCCTTCAATCGCTACGGGTACGATGATCAAGTTCCCAATCGGGTGTATGCCTATAACAACCGGCTCTTCGGTGAGCGGATGGTCGGACCGATTCAGCTCACCTTGATCAAAGTGGCGGACCGACGCCTTGGCGCCACGGAACACATCATGACAGCGGACGGTCAGACCGCGGTCTATTCATCCAGGGCGCGTGCATTGCTCGATGCGGTGTACGACTGGTCGCGTTTCGGTTCGCTCCCACGCGCGTATGACTGGGTTCGTACCGATCTGAAAAAACGGCGGGTGATCGCGAAAGATCTGGTGCAGGTCACGCTGAAGTACGGGGACATCGGCACAATCAGACGCATGGGGTACTTGCTCGAACGTGAATCGATCGACGCGTCGCTCTTGCGACGGTTCGAACGGGCGTTGAAGCCGACCCGCAGCCTGATTCCCTGGATTCCATCGAAGCCGAAGCGCGGGATCATCAATCGTCGATGGGGAGTGGTGGACAATGGACGCTCCTAAGTCTTTGCCCATTCGGCACCATCTCGACATGAGGTTTTTCGCGGACGCCATCGCCTTCACGGCTGCACGACAGGACTTTGTTCCGGCGTTGATCGAGAAGGACTACTTTTGCAGTCTCGTGCTGGCCTATTTCTCCAGCGGGGTCACATCCGGACTGGTCTTCAAAGGCGGGACCTGTCTCACAAAGGTGCATGCCGGATTCTACCGACTGAGCGAAGACCTGGACTTTACCGTTCCTATGCCCAGCCATGCACGACGGGCTGAGCGCAGCCGCAAGATGGAACCGGTCAAACGCATGTTTGACAATCTCGTCGATGCGTTACCGGAATTTCGCAAAGCAGAACCACTGCGCGGCGCAAACGATTCTACGCAATACATCGGCAGCTTCAGTTATGAGTCAATGATCCATCGCAATCGGGAAACCATTAAGATCGAAATCAGCCTCCGAGAGCCGCTTCTCTATGCGGCTGTGCCCCAGGGTGCAGCGACCATTCTGATGAATCCTCTTTCCGGGCAACCGCTCATTCCCGCGGTGCAGATCGCCTGCATCAACAAGCGAGAAGCTTTGGCGGAAAAGTTTCGAGCCGCCATGACCCGGCGAGAACCCGCGATCCGAGATTACTTCGATATCGATTACGCGGTCGGAAACGGCGTGATCGATCCAACTGAGGGGCCATGGATGCAAATGGTCGAGCGGAAGATCATGGTTCCTGGTAATGAGCCCATCGATGTGTCAGAAGAACGATTGAATGCCCTCAAAAAACAACTAGAACCGGGATTGAAGACCGTTCTGCGAGCCAAGGAATTTGAGGCGTTTGATCTCGACCGTGCTTTCTCGATCGTGTCCAAGGTCGCATCCGCTTTGAGAGCCATACGAACATGATCACCGACATCAACGGCGAAGATCGGCTGGTTCAGCAGACGTTCGCCGAGCACCTTGAACAAACGCTCGGCTGGGAAAATGTCTATGCCTACAACACTGAGGTGTTTGGCACACCTCCGCCCTCACCCGATGCTTTGCATCACCCTCTCCCAGCGGGAGAGGGGCGGGGTGAGGGCGAGGTCTGCGACTTGGGGCGCACGTCTGAGCGGGACGTCGTATTGGTGCGTGATCTGAGGTTCGCTCTGGAGCGACTGAACCCCGACCTTCCCGCCTCCGCTAGAGAACAGGCCATCGACAAGCTGACGCGTATCGATTTTGCTCGCTCGCTCTTGCAGCACAACCGGGAGTATTACGGTTTCATCCGTGGGGGTGTGCCCGTGGAATGGCGGGATGGGTCGGGCGAGGCCCGGCATGGGCGAGCCCGCGTTATCGACTTTCGCCACGTCGGAAATAACCGGTTTCTGGCGGTGCGTGAACTAAAGCTTCAGGGCGTGCGGGTGCCGCACTACAACCGGCGCGCCGGGTTCGATGAGAACCTCACCGACTACCTGCACGAGCACAGTATCGCCCACGCCTTCCACCATAACGCAATTCTCGTCGTGAGCAACGGCGACAAGGCCCGCTACGGCTCCATCACCAGCAAGTGGGAGCACTTCGTTGAGTGGAAACGAAACGGCGAAAAAGACAAGGGCCGGGTGGATGCTGAGGCGCTTCTCGACGGGATGTTGGCCAAGGACCGCCTGCTCGACGTGATCGAAAACTTCATCCTGTTCGATGACAGCCGCGCGGGCGGGACGCGCAAGGTCATCGCTCGCAATCATCAAGTGCTGGGGGTAAATAATGCGGTCGGGTCGGTGGTCCGGCAAGAGGAATTGAAGCGGGAGTTTCCGCTGGAACGGCGTCTCGTATCCTATACGGTCCTCAAGTCCGAGTTGCTGTTGGCCGCAGAGAGTAGCGACGCGACTACAGAGGATGTCGGACAATTCGTTGTCAGTAGCCACACCGATGAGGCATTGCCCCTAGTTAAGCGAGCGCATACGGACCTGGGCCGTCTCGGGGTCTTCTGGCATACGCAAGGGAGCGGAAAGTCCTACTCGATGGCTTTCTTTGCGGAGAAAGTGCGCCGGGTCGTGCCAGGCAATTTCACCTTCCTGGTGATGACCGACCGGGAGGACCTGGATGACCAGATTTGGCGCACCTTCATCGGCTGCGGCGTATCGGACGAGAAGACCCCGCGTGCCAGTTCGGGCAAGGAACTCCAGATGATCCTGCGCGGGAATCACCGGTTCGTCTTCAGCTTGATTCACAAGTTCAATCAGCCGGTCACCGGGCCCTACAGCGAGCGCGACGACATCATCGTGATCTCGGACGAAGCGCACCGGACCCAGGCGGGCAAGTTCGCGCGGAACATGCGGCTGGCACTGCCGAACGCTTCGTTCATTGGCTTCACCGGTACGCCGCTCTTTAAGCATGACGAGCTGACCCGCCGGATCTTCGGGGGCTACATCTCGCGCTACGACTTCAAACGCTCCGAGGAAGACCACTCTACGGTGAAACTGGTCTACGAGAGCCGGGGCGAGAAGCTCGGCATTGCGCGACTGGATCTGAACGATCGCATCGCCGCGAAGATTGAGGAGGCGGAGCTCGACCCAGATCAGACCGCGCTCCTAGAGAATCTGCTCGGGAAAGACTATGAAGTCATCACCGCTGACGACCGGCTGGACAAGCTGGCCAACGATTTCGTGGAGCATTGCTCAACTCGTTGGGAGACCGGCAAATCGATGTTCGTGTGTATCGATAAGGTGACGTGTGCCCGAATGTTGCAACGCATCGAGACCCGCTGGCAGTTTACGCTTGCAGAGGTGAAGGCTCTTATACCGAAGAAGGAAGCGGAGCTGTCTGCTACGTCGAATGAGGACGAACGGGAACGGCTCGCCAAGGTTCTGGAGCGTTTGCGTGGGCAGGCCAAGTGGATGGACAGCGCGATCATCGAGATCATCATCAGCGAAGCGCAGAACGAGGTGCGCGACTTCCAGCGATGGAACTTCGATATCATCCCGCATCGCGTCGTCATGAAGACCGGCTTCCAGACGCCCGATGGCAAACGGGTAGCCGTGGAGGACGCCTTCAAGGACCCGGAGCACCCGTTCCGCATCGCCATCGTCTGCGCCATGTGGCTGACCGGCTTCGACGTGGAATGTCTCTCGACCCTCTACATCGATAAGCCGATGAAGGCCCACACCCTGATGCAGGCCATCGCCCGCGCCAACCGCGTCTATCCAGGCAAGGACTGCGGCTTGATCGTGGACTATAACGGCATGCTCAAGAGCCTGCGTGAGGCGCTTGCTCAATATGCCATCGGTGATGAGGACGATGGCGGAGACGGTGGCGACATCGTCGCGCAGCTCGAAGAGTTGGTGCAGATGCTTGCGGAGGCGATCGAAGCAGCGGAAAACCATCTGAAAGGTTTGCGCTTCGATTCGTCTCGGCTTGCTGGAGCCAAGGGCTTTACCCGCATCCAGGCGCTGCGCGACGCGGTGGACGCGCTGTACACTTCCGACGAGACGAAGCGTCGCTTTGAAATCATGGCTCGGCAAGTCTTCATCCGGTTTAAGACATTGTTGATGGAGCCGAGCGTCTTCGCCTATGCCGAGCGGCACGACAACATCGAGGCGATCTACAAGAAGCTGCAGGAGAAGCGCGATACCGCCGACGTGACGGAGCTGCTCAAAGAGCTGCACAAGATCGTCAATGAGGCGATTAGGGCGCAGGGTGCAGGCCAGGACCACGCAGATGGGCTGACTGTGGACTTGAGCCGGATTGATTTTGCGAAATTGCGCGATGAGTTTGCCAAGAATGTGAAGCGGAAGCACGCGGCACTTCAGGATGTCCGCGACCTTGTCGAGAAAAAGCTCCAGCAAATGCTCGCCCGCCATCCGATGCGGATGGATTACTACAAGAAATATCAGGACATCATCGCCGACTATAACCGTGAGAAGGATCGCATAACAGTGGAGGAGACGTTTGCCAGGCTCGTCGAATTAGCCACCGGCCTCGATGCCGAACAGAAGCGTGCTGCCGAAGAGGGCTTGGGCGACGACGAGTTGGCGTTGTTCGATCTGCTTTCGAGAGACCGCATCAGCAAGATTGATCGAGAGAAGCTGAAGCAAGCCAGCAAGAATCTGCTTGCCACGCTACAAGAGCTACTGAAGCCTATGCCGAGCTGGACCCAGAATACTGCCACTCAGGCTGAAGTGAAGATGTTCATCCTCGATAACCTGTGGCAATCGCTCCCGCGCCCTCCGTTCACGGACGAGGACGCCCAAACACTTGCAGGTCGCGTGTATGACTATGTGTGGCAGCGAAGCGCAAGCGGAAGTTTCACTGACGGCAAACGCGCGGGGTGAAGGAGAGAGGCATCTACCGAATATAGATCTTCGCGTACTCTGTCCTATTCGTTCATCCATTTCAGAGGAGGTAGGGGAACCCGGCCCGCCCCTCGGGTTCATTCGATCTCTCTGGGCTATCTTCGATTGAGTATAATAGACGTCATGCGACACGAGATGATATCGGCAATCCGACGCTTCGTTCTCATCGTGAGGTCGGCGTCAGTCCTGGCGGTATTCCTCACTAGTCTCTGCCTCATCATGTTGCCGGTCTCGACGCACTCAGCACAGCCCGAGCCTGATCGCGGCGTTTGGCGCACGGCCGCGCCTGCGCCGACGAAGCGGACTGAGGCGGCTGCCGTGACGTTGACTGACAAGATTTACGTGGTGGGCGGGTTCGAGCAGCCCAGCTTGGGCAATGTGATGAACCTGGCGATCACTCCCGCCCTCGAAGCATATGATCCCGTCACAGACCGCTGGACGGCCAAAGCGCCCCTGCCAGTTGGTCTGCATCATGTGGGCATCGGCGTGACAGGCGGGCGACTGTATGTCATCGGCGGGTACAGGCAGTCGGGACTCAGCGTCTGGCAACCAGTCGCAACTGTGTACGCCTATGATCCAGCCACGGATACGTGGGTCGAGCGCGCGCCCATGCCGGCGGCTCGCGGCGCGTTATCGGTCACCGCGCACGAAGGCAAGCTGTATGCGATCGGCGGCTACGATGGGAAGTCCAATAGCGCGGCGGTCGAGGTCTACGATCCGGCGCGCAACCTCTGGGGCCCGTGCGCACCATTGCCGACGCCTCGCGATCATCTGGCTGCCGCAACCGTGGCCGGGAAAGTATACGCAATCGGCGGACGTCTGAATGGCGACTATCGACAGAATCTCTCTGTCACGGAAGTGTACGATCCCGTCGGGGACCGTTGGGCCCGCACCGCTGGTCTTCCGACTGCTCGCAGTGGAATCGCGGCATCTGAAGTTGGCGGTACAGTCTATGTGTTCGGCGGCGAAGGGGAAGAGGGCACGTTCCGGGAAAACGAATCGTATGATCCGGCGAGTGGAACATGGCAGACCATGGCGCCGATGCCGACTGCGCGCCACGGCCTTGGATCGGCTGTGGTGCAGGGCCGCATTCACGTCATCGGCGGGGGCCCGACCCCCGGAGGCTCCTTTAGCGATCTGAACGAGGCCTTTACGCCGCCGGCCGGCCGCTGAGAACCGAACGATTCATGGGAACGCTCGACCCCGATGATGTGAAAGGTGATCGACAGGGGCGCTTGCAGTTCAAATTCTATCCAGAGGGCAAATCCAAATCAGGCGAGCATCTCGGCGCAGAAGGTTGGTTCCACGCCACACCGGAAGGCGGGCAACAGGATTGGCATTTCAGGTTTACGCTGCCGAAAGATCGAAAGCACGCCCCGCTCCAGTTTCAGGAACCGCTATAACTCCTCTCCCGTTTTGCTTCTGTCACACATCCATTCCCTGATCGCGCTCAGTTGACCATGACATAAAACGACACCAACACGAGCCCGAAGATAGCGGTTAACACGACCCACTTGAGCGATTTCTTGACTTCGGCCTCCATGTCCTGTCTAGTCTTATCAAATAGATCCATAAGGCACCTCCTAGTCTATGGTGCGGGAGCGGGCTCCTTGAAGTTCAGTAAACCACAAGTTCCGTTCTCGATGTAGTACGCCAGCATAACCCTTGGAGTTAAAATATCAGTTCTTCGTTAATGTATCTCAACCGGACGTTCGTTTTCATTCATCACTGCCATGTTGGCTAGATTGGCGAGCGTACATGATGATAGGGCTGTCGAACTCATACGCCGACATCGATTCAAGAATCGCCACGCCCCTTCAAATGGCCATGGTCGAGAGCCCTTCTTTCTAAAGAATATATCTCTTCCTGCGCTGACGAACCATACCGCTTGACTTGGGCGTTTGTTCGAGTATGCTTCGGTCCCTGTCCATGACCATTATATCTTTCAGACTTGAGAGGAACACACAATGGCTCGATTGATCTTGCTCCGTCACGGGGAATCGCAATGGAACTTGGAGAACCGTTTCACGGGATGGGTCGATGTGCCTCTCTCTCCTCGCGGCATTCAGGAGGCGAAGGACGCAGGCGAGAAACTGCGCCCCTTCACATTCGACCGGGCCTTTACCTCCGTGTTGGCCCGCGCGAATGAGACATTGCGACTGGTGCTCGACACCATCGGCCAAACCGGTATCCCCATCGGGAAGGACAAGGCGCTCAACGAACGGATGTACGGCGAGCTTCAAGGATTGAACAAGGCGGAAACAGCCAAGAAGTACGGCGATGAGCAGGT
This sequence comes from Nitrospira sp., assembly GCA_030456405.1. The sequence goes on along the minus strand of JAKDNQ010000025.1, from coordinate 359 downwards.
CAAGATTTGGCGGCGCAGTTACGATGTGCGACCACCGGGAGGAGAAAGCCTGAAAGACACGGCAGAGCGAGTGTTGCCCTACTATGAGCAGACCATCAAGCCCTATCTCTTGAAGGGGGACATAATCCTCGTCGCAGCGCATGGAAATAGCTTACGAGCGCTGATCATGGAGTTGGAGCAGCTCTCGCGAGAACAAGTACTGGAGTTGAATATTCCAACCGGCGCGCCGCTGCTCTATGAGCTGGACAAAACCGGGAAGGTCGTCGATCACCGCTACCTCTGACCGGTCGAGGAAGCCGGAAGCTTATCCGACATCTTCCAAGAGGCGTCCGTAGATGTCGACCGGCACGAAATCGATC
>JAKDNQ010000123.1 GCA_030456405.1 Nitrospira sp. | reverse complement strand
GCACTGTGTTGTCTATGACGTCGTTACCTATAACTAAGGCGACTTCAGCTGTTGCAGCTTGTGCATTAACAATGTCAGCGAGCATCGTTTCAGAGCCACCGAGTTTTAAACCCCAGATTAGGTGAGCAATCTTCATTCATCACCTTGCAGCCTTATGTCGTATAGGTCTGCTCCGATACTTCAGACTGATGATCCCGAGACGAATAAGAACTTCTTTCACAAGCCCCTTCATCCAGAGCCATCGTTTCCGAATACATATCGCCGCGATGGTAGTTGATGGGGCGTTTTCTCGCCTTAAAATCGCAACAATTTCATCTTGCTGACGTAGCGCGTTCGCGTGAGAGGTCTTTTGAAGCGCATGATGTCTGAAATAGGCCCAATTGCTGTCTGCCATTCTAGGCAAGGATAACCTGCTCAGTCGTATCCAAAGGTCGAAATCCATTGCCATGAAATAATCAGGATTCCACTTCCCCGCGCGTTCAATAAACTCCTTGCGAAAGAATGCCGGCTGTTGCCGCAAAATATCCGGATTACTGACGAGCCGCTCATATGTAATGACAGGGCTTTTTCTAGGAATCACATCATTCGTCTGGTCAAATACATATGTGAGATTTCCAATAGCCCACATCACATCAGGGTCCTGGAAGCACTCTACGACCGACTCGAATATGGCCTCCTCATAGTAGTCGTCAGAATTGATCCAACCAATAATATCACCCGTCGCTCTTGCGAACCCTTTATTCAATGCATCACCTTGTCCTCGATCCTTCTCTGACACCCACAGCAGATGAGGATACTGCTTGAGCACGTCTACGGTGCTATCAGTTGAGCCTCCATCGATTACAATGTGCTCCACATGCAGATACTTCTGCGACAACACCGAAAGAATGGTCTGCTCGATATAGGCGCCTTGGTTGAAGGAGGGAGTGATGATGGTGAGCTTTGGGGGTGCAGGTGGGCTCATGTTGCTATCGCCGTTGATAGACTGGCTGGATGGGATTCGTCTCTTAACTTGTTGCTATAGGAATATCCCGCGAGCATTAGGGCAGGAATCTGAACAAGCACAATGAATGTGTTCCCATTGAACATCAGAAGAGCCAAGGTAATAGTTTGCAAGAAGAACGCTAGTCGAAAGTGATAGGCTGATGAAGCGATCACCTTACTATTGCGGTAGTAGTTGAACGCAATGCTGCCCAGAATAAGAATAAATAGGAATAACCCGAGGATGCCAGTGTTCACTATCACGTCTGCCCACCCAATATCGGCAGAATGCAACGCCAGAACATACGGTTGGCCATGTCGGTACATCTCAACATATTCCGGGGCGTATATGACTGACCCGTACTTGAACTTCGCCCTCATCGCACTGGGAACATTGTCCTCATGAATGAATCCATACCCAATAATCGGGTTGTGCTTAGCAACAAGGCTGAATCTTTCTTGTGCTAGCGCCAATCTGCCACCAAAGGTATCCACATCATCGTGCTTCCCGGTGCTGGCTTTTGAGAATAGAACCTCTATGCCACTTGTTACTCTGTTGATGACTTTACCCTTCCATCCCCCGAACAGGAAAAGTACCACACAGAACGCTGATACGGAAAACACGATCATTGCGGCTCGAATGTTGAGCTTCTTTTCGGCCGTAAGTGTGATCAGCATCACTAGCGACATGCAGAAAACGGAAAAGTAGATTCCTCTGGTAAATGTTAGTGCAGTAACGACAATGACGAGGCCCGCGTATACAATTTCATGCTTGGCTACCCGGTCAGCGGTGAGAGCTTTTGAAACTATGAGCCAGAAATTCAGCAGGCATATCGGAAGAAATACTGGAAGTGCTCTCACAGCTCCACCATAGTCTGTGATCAACCCAAATAGCAGCGGCGTGTTAGTCACATATTGAACAATACAGACTGGAAGGAGGAGAAATGTGGCTATGTATAACGATCGCATGAAGAAGCCGAACGCTCCTGGGTCGATGGAAAACAATCTAAGAAAGACAAAGAAGGACGAAAACCCAATAATCATTTGCCGGGATGCTTTTAGCGTGTCCAATGCCGGATAGCCATAGATCAGAATCGACCATAAGAGGCACACGAACATCCATCCAATAAAGAATCGGATCAGAACCACATGGCTAAATGTTTGCGATGGAGTCTTTGCCTTGAGGAACGTCAGTTGAAGCCAGGCTATGAAGAGAAGTACTGCGCCCAAGTCCCAAACGTCCGTGTTGAAAATAAGCCTCGGCGCCACATCGAAACATAAAGTCATCACAAAGAACGCGATCAGAACTTTGCCTCTTGGACGTAGGAGTAAGAAGACAATCAGACCGACAACACCCGCAGCCATCCCGTAGTAAAACATGTTATCTTCGCGGCTCAGAGCTGAAAGAAGAGGCCATTGACCTGCAACTGCTGGCCTGTTTGATTGTCGATAAATTCAGGAAATACAAAGATTGGAGTCAACCATCTGCTTTGCAAAAATGAGACGAGTTCGCCCATCAATGGCTCTCCTTCATACAGTGGCGCCAGTGACATCTCGACCTGAAGCTCTCGAATTGTTTCAAGAGATTGTTGCCCTCCCTCCAGCACCTTCTTCGTGAACCCTTGCGCATCTATTTTCAGGAACACACGGCTGTCGGGCTTGCAATAGCTTGAAAATACAGCATCGAGAGTTTGAAATGGTTACGAATTCCTTGCCGATGTACGTCGAGTCGGGGGCTGCTTTGGCATGCGCCGGCAGCATTTGGAGTAAGGAGCTACTCCATAAGCTCTCAGATACGTGTAGCTCCGAGGTTGCCTCATTCATTGTCCCCTAGTGCGCAATGCCGCACTTGCCAGTTGGAGTCATTCTGGGCAGCTTCCGAAAGTTTCCTAAATGCCGAAGATAGCGGCTCGAAGGAAACAATTTTGTCTCGATATCCAGACTCCCTTAGTTGCAGTGCGAATTGTCCGGCGGTGGCGCCGACATCAAAGACAACATTAATACCATGGGACTCGAAAAACAGCTTCCTGACTGCGAGCGGGTCGCGTCTAGAGTCGTAGCGGGACATCAGATACCCCAATTTCCGCAAGCACTGCTTCACCGCAGAGCGAACCATACGGTTACCTCCCAACTCGCAACCGTATATGCGACAGTGCACACGCACAAAGACTTCTCCTCCTGACAACGGAGATACAGTCAAATCTGCTGTACGCCTAACTTGAAGCATCGCTGTTCAGGCGCGGAGTTTCTGTTGTATTGATTGTTGATCTCGACAACTAAATTGTCCAACAACATTCTCCACCGCTTCACCCCTTCACTTTAAATTCAGGCTGTACACCACTTTCGACTCTAGCTCCTGACAACGCCTCCTGAAGTAATCGCTGCAAATCTTTCCGCGAAGGATGGCGCCACAGAGGACCGCTCATGAACCCGATATAGACAAGTATCATCGCGCCACTGGAAATGAATGATTGCCTTTTTAATGAAAGATTGAATTTCAACGTTAGCGCTTCTGAAGCTTCCGGAAGGCTCACCCAAATCAAGTACGCGACGGCTATCCCAGCGATGCAGCAAGAGGTCAGTATCCTAACGGGACCTGGAAGTAAGTTTCCGAAGGGAATTCGATTTGCTCGGCAGAAGAGAATATTGACTAAGATGCCTCCTAGCGCTAGCGCAATCCCCCAAGACAACACCACTCCAAGGCCACCGAAAAACCAACCAAAGATGACAGCCAGGAATATGTTGAGGATGGTCATGACAATATGAGCCACCACATTGATGCGCATGTCCCCCGTTCCCATGCATGCAAAATAGGCTGGTACGGAGAGCGTATTAATCAGCCATCCCGCGCATAAGACAATTGTTGACCAAAGAAAGAATGGCTGATATCCACCCACCCATAAATCAGAAACGAGCGGAGCGCAGATTGCTAGAAGGCCAAAACCTGCGAGTGAAAGGTAAGAAATTAGATGGTACGAAGTGAGATACAGCGTTGGTATTCTCCGGGGATCAAGCTGTTTGAGGTGGGCAAATGTCGGGACAAGCACTTGGTTTGCGTTCACTATGAGAGAACGCAATTGTTGCACCAACTTACTTGCCATCTCAAAGTAGCCCACCATGGAAATTGATCCGAATCTTCCTAGAAGCGCCTTTGTCACCGGATCAGATAACATCGTCAGCAATGAAATAACTTGAAAAGATGTCGCATATCCGATCATTTCTTTGAATAGCTTCTTGTCCCAACGGTACGGAAATAGTGGCAGTTGGGGTAGATGTCTCTTGAGCAGTATGACAGATGCCATCAGTGTGAGACAGTTCTGAGCCACTCGGGCATAAGCTAGGCCAAGAAGACCATATCGGGGCGCCAGGTAGATGCAGAGGACAAGATGAGAAATGGATTCAATGATCAAAATTCCATTTCTTTGGGCAATAAGCTGGCACCCATACAGGCCGGATTGATAAATACTCGTTACCATCAATATCCAGAAAGCAACCAAAGCCAGAGGAAGCACTTCAAGTGCATCTTGGTAAGCGTGTCCTTCAATTGCGAAACCAAAGTAATATTTGGCGCCCGGGTATGCGCAGGCGATTAGAGCCAGACTCAGAAAGGCTATGGATATTGCCGCAGTTTGAATCGCATGCGCGATCGCCCGTTTGTCCCCCAACGCGTCGTAATCTGCAATGTTCTTCACGATGCTTCCGGTTAAACCAAAATTGGCAACTTGAATCATTGAGCTCATAGCCAGCACCAGAGACCATATCCCCAACTGCGTGATGCCAATCGTTTCAAGAAGAAACTTGTACAGGAAGAATAGGGATATGCCACTGATGGCGATCTGGACAACCGAGGAAGTGGCATTAGTTAGGATGCGTCGTTTTTGAATCATGTGTATAAGTTAAGGCTTCTCGTCGTAAGGGCATAGTACTCCGATGCGCACTGCTTGCTTCTTTTCTTCGGTCTTGGCAGTGGCGCCTCATATACTCGCCAGCAACCATTCAAGATGCTCGACGATCCGCTCTGCCGCCCTCCCGTCCCATTTTGGAGGGATCGCGCCTTTTTTCCACTTCCCTGCCATCAATCGCGCCAGGGCGGGAGGCAGCTTGCCCGGTTCGGTTCCAATGAGTTCGTTCGTCCCAATCGTGATGGTCTCGGGACGCTCAGTATTGTCGCGCAAGGTTAAGCACGGTACGCCAAGTACGGTGGTCTCCTCGGTAATACCACCGGAATCGGTAATCACGCCACGGGCATGCTTCACCAAGAAGTTGAATTCTAAGTAGCCCAGTGGATCGACATAATTCAGTTGCGGTGTCTTGCTGTCGAGACCGCGAAGATTCTTCGCGGTACGCGGATGGACGGGAAACACTACCGGCAAGCCATGCGTGCCTTCGGCGATGGCCCGCAGCAACTGTAGTAACTGATGCTCTCCATCGACATTTGCCGGGCGATGGAGGGTGACCACAAAGTAGTTGTGTGAGGTAAGCTGTAGCGATTCCCAACAGACCGGCGAACGCAGACGTGGCAACTGCTTGAGGAGGGTGTCAATCATCGTATTGCCGACGAAGAAGATGCGCTCGTCCGTGACACCGGTGCGGCGCAGATTGTCGTTAGCAGTCTCGCTGGTGGTGAAAAACCAGTTGGTGATGGAGTCGGTCACGACCCGGTTGATTTCCTCCGGCATAGTCCAGTCTCCTGAGCGGATGCCGCCCTCCACATGCGCTACCGGCACCCCCAACTTGCGGGCGACGATGGAACAGGCCATGGTCGAGGTCACGTCTCCCACGACCAGGCACAGGTCGCTTTTTTCTTTCAGCAGCACCTTTTCATAGTTCACCATGATGGCGGCGGTCTGTTCAGCCTGGGTACCCGAGCCCACTTCCAGATTGATGTCCGGATCCGGGATGCGGAGCTCCTCGAAGAAGCTGCCAGACATGGCGCGATCGTAATGTTGGCCCGTATGGATCAAACGAAACCGCAACGAACCGCCCCGCGTCGCTGCCGCGTTAAGCGCGTCGATGATCGGCGCAATCTTCATGAAATTGGGCCGCGCTCCCGCGATCAGATCAATCCGCTTCATGGTCTGGTCTCGATCAGTATGCATACACCGCGGCGATGAGAAAGTCCGCCAGCGGTGTCGGAAGGTTAAGTCTCAGGTTAAGGCTGAGAGGGAGAAAGTTAGATCTATCTTCGCTTAACCTTAACCTCGACCTCAGTCTTTTCCAATGTTACTGGGTTGGAAGATTAACGGCAACGAGTGTCGGCGTCCTGCGGCCAAGCTCTCGTGTTGTCGACGGTTATACAGAGCCTTGATACGTTCCTGGTCGCCTGCTCCAAGAAAATGGAGCCGGCATCGGTTTCCCGCAGCCTATCAGAGAGATTCTCGTGATCGTGCAACGGTGACTGGGCGTTTGTGCTAGCCCATGCCCTCCCGACCGATGACAGTCTAACGCATTTCCCGAAGCTCGTGGCGACCGGAAGGTCAAGCCTCAGTTAACAAATTGTTAAGAAAGGAGTAGCCTATATTAGGATACATGGCCGGTAAAGATCCCGTATAGCGCCATCTAAAATCTTACCCGGGGACAAGTCGTTGCGCCATTTGCCA
>JAKDNQ010000494.1 GCA_030456405.1 Nitrospira sp. | reverse complement strand
CGCCTGTTGCGCCTTGCCATTCCAGGAGAAATATTTTTCTGGACGATCGCGAGTCTCTTCGCTCAAAACATCCTCGTCTATGCCAAAGCCGTATTGCATCTCTCGGATGCGATGTCGGGCCTCCCGCTCACGCTGTTGTCCGTTGGCATCGGCGTCGGCGCGATCCTGGTCGGGCGACTGTCTCAAAACCGAATTGAATACGGACTGATCCCCGTGGGAGCCGTGGGCGCCTCCATCGCACTGTCCTTACTCGGTGCAATAACCCCACAATTGGTCGGAACGTTTCTGATACTGGGACTCCTCGGAGTCTGTTGCTCCTTCATCTTCGTGCCGTTAAACGCCATTCTCCAATGGAGATCGCCGCCCGACCGGCGCGGCGCTGTCATCTCGTTTTCCAACACCTGCGTCTTCACCGGCATTCTCTTGGGATCGCTCGCCGGCGGCTCGCTCGCCAATGCCGGTTTCTCGACGAGCAACATTTTTCTCGTCACCGCCGGAGTGACCATTGTCGGCACGATCTGGGCTCTCCGGCTGATGCCCGATGTGTTCCTACGGCTTGTGCTCGTCATCTTGACGAACACATTCTATCGCCTCCGCATCGTCGGCCAGCAGCACGTTCCCCAATCCGGCGGAGCGCTGCTCGTCCCAAACCATATGTCCTTCGTCGATGGCTTTATACTCATGGCCAGTGTCGATCGGCCTATACGATTCGTGGTGGACGCCGCCTATGCCACACACCCGTTGTTCACATGGCTGATGACCGCCATGAGGGTCATTCCGATTACATCCGAAGGCGATACCCGCATGATCCTCCGGGCGCTACGTGCCGCGGGGCAGGCACTCGACGACGGAGAGCTCGTCTGCATCTTCCCTGAAGGGCAGATCACCCGCACCGGTACACTGTTGCCGTTCCGGCGAGGCTTCGAACGGATTGTGAAGGGACGACAGGTATCGATCATCCCTGTGCACCTCGACCGTGTCTGGGGGAGCATCTTCAGTTTTGAACGAGGTCGATTCCTGAGAAAATGGCCAGAGCGAATTCCCTATCCATTGACCGTATCCTTCGGCGCGCCCCTGTCATCGGATACCGCGGCGCACACACTCCGCGACACGGTTCGTGCGCTCGGAGAGGAGGCTTGGCGACTGCGAAAATCTTCTCGCCGCCCGTTGCACCGTGAATTCATCCATGCCATGAGACGGCATCCCTTCCGTTTCGCGATGGCAGACCAGACTCGCCCGCACGTGTCGTCGCTCCAAGCATTGATCGGATCCATCGTCCTTGCCAGAACGCTTCGGCCACATTGGGAAGGCCAACGCCATGTCGGCATTCTCCTCCCGCCGACCGTTGCCGGCGCATTGGTCAACGTGGCTGCGCTCTTGTGCGGAAAAACCAGCGTGAATTTGAACTACACGGTCGGTAAATCCGGCCTCGAAGCCGCCGTGCGGCTCGCCGGCCTTCGCACGATCGTCACCAGCCGAGTCTTCGTCGAAAAGGCCAAATTGGAGTTACCGGATGGGCCGTCGATTATTTGGCTGGAAGACATCGCCCGCACCATCGGCTCAGGACAGAAACTCACCGCCAGTCTCCTCGCTCTCTGTGCCCCTGCGCGCCTCATCGAACGGACCTGCGGACAGCACACCCCCCTGACAATGGACGACCTGGCCACCATCATCTTCAGCAGCGGCAGCACGGGAGAACCGAAAGGTGTGATGCTCTCTCACTTCAACATCGACGCGAATGAGCAGGGAGCCAGCCAAGTCCTCCACCTCTACCACGACGAGCGAGTGCTCGGCATTCTTCCGTTCTTCCACTCGTTCGGCTATCTCGTCTTCTGGCTCGTGATGTTCAACAACGCAGGCTTGGTCTTTCACCCTTCCCCGCTCGACGTCGCCGCCATCGGCGAACTTGTGCGCCGCTACCGCATCACATTCCTCGTCACTACGCCGACCTTTCTTCAGATGTATCAGCGACGTTGCACACCTGAGCAATTCAGCTCGCTTCGTGTGGTGCTGACCGGCGCTGAGAAACTTCCACCACGACTCGTACAGGCATTTAAAGATCGGTTCGGCATCGAACCGATCGAAGGCTACGGCGTCACCGAATGCGCTCCCGTCGTCGCTGTCAATTGTCCGGACTTCCGGGCAGCGGGATACTTCCAACCTGCGTCGCGGCGAGGAACGGTCGGTCAGCCGTTGCCCGGCGTGTCTATACACATCGTCGATCCTGACAGCTTTGCCTCATTGCCCCCCAATACACCCGGGATGTTGCTGGTCAAAGGCCCCAACGTCATGAACGGCTACCTGGAACGCAAGGATCTGACGGCCAGCGCCCTACGCGATGGCTGGTACATCACCGGCGACATTGCGATGTTGGATGAAGACGGGTTCTTGACGATCACCGACCG
>JAKDNQ010000493.1 GCA_030456405.1 Nitrospira sp. | reverse complement strand
CTCTGTGATGCGTTGCTCGGCGCGATGGGTGAAGGAGACTTAGGCCGGCACTATCCCAGCTCCGATCAACGCTTCAAAGATATTTCGAGCCTGAAGCTGCTGGAGGATGTGCTTGGGAAGATGCGGGCAAAGGGGTACCGCATCGTGAATGTCGATACGATCATCATCGCGCAGGCTCCTCGACTCAATCCGCACTTGGCCGCCATGCAGAAGCAGATGGCACAGGCGCTCGGGGTCGACCCTGACCTTGTCAACGTCAAGGTGAAGAGCGGAGAAGGAATCGGCATGATCGGTCGGGAGGAGGGCATTGCCGCTCAGGCGGTCTGTTTGATAAAGAAGGTAACTACAAGGAAGATAGGCTGAAGGCCGAAGGTCGGAGTTCTGAACACTTCAGCCTTCAGCCTGATTACCTCACGACTGTATGACCTGACGACATTCAGACGCTATGCTAAAGGCTATTAAATCAGACCTACAGGCTGTATTCGACCGGGATCCAGCTGCGACCAGCTGGGTTGAAGTTGTGCTGACCTATGCCGGTTTTCATGCGCTGCTGGCCTATCGTATCTCACATTGGTTGAAGTCTTATCACGTGCCGTTCGTTCCTCGAGCGATTTCTCAGATCGCTCGTTGGCTCACCGGCATTGAAATCCATCCCTCCGCCAAAATCGGCACAGGTTTTTTTATCGACCATGGCATGGGGGTGGTCATCGGTGAAACGGCAGAGATCGGAGATTACGTGACCTTGTTTCAAGGTGTCACGCTCGGTGGAACTGGTAAAGAGCGGGGTAAGCGCCACCCCACCCTCGGCAATCATGTGGTCGTCGGGGCCGGAGCCAAGATCCTCGGCGGGATCACAATCGGCGACAATGTAAAGATCGGCGCCAATTCGGTTGTGCTCAAGCCCGTTGCCGCCAATTCCACCGTCATAGGGGTGCCGGCCCGTGTGATAAAAACTCAAGGCGAACGGCTTCCCGATGCCACCATGGACCACAGCAATCTGCCGGACCCCGTCAGTGACCGGCTCTTGGCGCTCGAGCAGGAGTTGATCGAGCTGCGCAAGAAGCTGGAAAATCAGGATTCCCCCCGCCTCTTCTAGCCCCGAACTCTCTCCCCATCGACCTCGTATCAAATTCGGCACATCCGTTTCTCTACTCCTGCCCACTGTGAATGGGCAAATTGCCTATGCTCGTCGCGTTCGTGTGGGAAATCTGTAAAATCGGCTATCAGACGAATTCCCTGGCAGCATCCTCGCGCGGAGGAAATATATTATTGCAAGACATGACCCTTATGCTGTTACCTGTGAGAATTAGCAGCATTGCCTCAGCAGCAACATGCCGGAATAGCTCTCCTTATGCCCATGATGCTGAATTCCAGCACGTCGCGAAGCCGCGAAGAATCTGGCTTGGGATAATGGCACTGCCAGTATTGCTTGTGACCTCGATTCTCATCTGCGGAGCCAGTCTTGGATTTGCAGCCAGTGGAGTCCGCCTATACAATCACCGGCATTAAAGCCTACCTATACCTTAGCCATAACGATGCGTTGTCAAAAGACATCAGCGATGAGCCTAAAGGTTCACTGTGGAATACTGTCATCGGGGAAGGTATTGCCGGCAGTCCCTCCGAGTCTACAATAGTCGTTGTAGAAGTCTCTGGCGCTCCAGGACAATACCAAACCAAGAAAAATATTGAGGTGTTAGTCACTGAAATAGGAAAGAAAGTTGTCACGAAATTGAAGCGGAAATCTCCGATCGGGGTTCTTAGCAAAGAGGGCAAGTTCTACGCAATCTTCCTTGTTTATGAGGCGGGCTGCTTGCCTTTGAAAATATCCGCGCGGGTGCTCGGCCAACCAGATGAGACACTGGAAAAAAAGCGTATCAATTTCGAATGCGGTGAATAGGCGAATTACGGCGACCAGCTACAAGGCCAAATCTATCTCGGATCCGAGTTATTTATCGCACGACACCAACCGAACCGCCCGGTGCGCAAAATTCCACGTCGACAGACGCACGCTCATTAGCCAGCGTTGGTAGAGATGTTTCAGCGGAGAGGGCGGGAGGGAAAGCGCATCGCGGTGGCCTATCGGCAGTACGGATATCGGCTGCGGGAGATACGGACCATTTGGGGGCACATTATGCCACGGTGAGTTGCCGCTGCAACTTCGGCGTCAGCCCGCGCTTCGTCGTGCCCCGCCACCTGCTTCTTCAAGCGTTCGCGTTCTGATTGGTTTCGTGCTTTTGTGGTGAGTTGACGGGCGCGTGCTCTTGAGACACAATGGCGCATGAACCTCAAAACCTTCGGCAAGTATCTGCGGCACAAATCCGTCTCGCGCCTGCTCCACCAAGCCCGCAAAGACAGTAACGAACGGTTGCTGGCGTACCACGAACCCAGCCGAACGTTCCGCCGACGC
>JAKDNQ010000492.1 GCA_030456405.1 Nitrospira sp. | reverse complement strand
AAATCATCCTCACAAAGACCCGCCACACTGGCGATAACCGGCTTGCCGAATCCCTTCAACTCAGGAATGAGCGCGGCGTACGCCTTGTACCCGAGATTCGGCAAACCCATCGAATTGATGGACCCGCCGGGAAACGCATAGTATCGGGGCGTGGGATTGCCGTCTCGAGGCTCAACCGTCATCGACTTCGTAACAATGGCTCCGGCGCGAGACCGGCCGAGGACCAGCAGTTCGTCACGCGTGACACAGAGCGCCCCCGAGGCATTCATGAAGCAACTGGGAAATCGTACGCCGGCAATCGTGGTCGACAGATCCATCAGGCGACGACCGTGACCGGCTCATGCTGCGTTCTCGTCATGAGCCGCCCATCCTTCATGGCCCAGACGTAATCGGCAGCCCGAGCGGCTTCGGAGCTGTGGGTGACTAACAAGATCGTTTGGCCAAAATCCTGAACGAGTGACCGAAGCAGCACGATGATTTCGGCCCCATGCTGGGAATCCAAATTACCGGTCGGCTCGTCGGCGAGAATAATCTGAGGGTGATGCACGATCGCTCTCGCAATCGCCACACGCTGTTGCTCCCCGCCCGAGAGCTCACTGGGGCGATGGTGTCGTCGCGCAGTCATCGAGACCAAATCAATCACTTCCGCGACACGGGCTTGGACGGAGGCTCCTCGCTCACCGCGCAACAGTAAGGGAAACGCCACATTCTCCGCTGCCGTCAATCCCGGAATTAAATGGAATGCTTGGAAGATAATCCCAATGGTTTCCCGCCTGGCCCTCGTCCAGTCGTCGTTCGTGAATCCACTGGTCGAACGCCCTCCGAGAAGAATCTCTCCCGAGGTCGGCACATCCAATCCACCAACCAGGTTCAGCAACGTACTCTTTCCGCAACCGCTGGGACCGATAAAGGCGCAGAAGTCTCCCTTTCCCACTTCGATCGTGACCCGATCGAGCCCGGTGATGGTATCACCGCCCCGCTCGTATACTTTCGACACCTGGTCAAATCTCACCATGGCAATTGATGTCTCTCTATGAAGCCGCGCAGTCAGAGTAGTTTCAATATCCTGCTGCCTTCGTATATCATAACCGTTTGCAGAGCAACAACCTTGAAGGACGCAGCCTATTCCCATAAGAAAGCATACACACGGTAGATCAAAGCGCTTCCACGACGTATGTTACATGGAGACACACAGAATCGACTGATCGGACGATGTCGTCAGCTCCTTCGGTTTGTCCTGCCAGTGGAATGCCTCGCATGTGGCCACGCGCTCAGCACTGACACAGTGCCCTTCTTCTGCGCCGCGTGCTGGGGGTCCATCCGCCCACTCCAGCAGCCGGTGTGTGTCCGCTGCGACCAACCATTCGTCTCGCAGGCGGCCACGACCTACTCACCGAACCATCAATGCCAACCGTGCCAGGAACACCCACCATACTTTCAACGCGCCTGGACCCTCTTCCCCTATCTCCCGCCCCTGCGGGACGCCATCTGTTCATTCAAATATCGCGGGAAGCTGACCCTCGCACGACCACTCGCGCAACTCATGATCAATGCCCTACCACAGGGACTCGATGCTGATGTGCTTATTCCCGTGCCGTTACACCCGTCTCGCTTACGCGCGCGTGAATTCAACCAATCGTTGCTATTGGCCGATCAGCTCGGACGTCATCTGTCCCGCCCCGTTTCAGCCACCAACCTTGTCAGAACGGCCATCACCGATCCCCAAACCGCCTTATCGCGACAAGCACGGTTACGAAATCTACGGAATGCATTCACCATCCGGAGGCCACAAGATCTAGCAGAAAAGCGTATTCTTCTCGTGGACGATGTGTTCACCACCGGTACCACACTGAACGAATGCGCGAAAACTCTGCGAAAAGCTGGTAGCGGACCTGTCTTTGCTCTGACGTTAGCCAGAACCGTCGAAACGGACCTGATACCGGATCGCTTTTTCACTGAACAGACTGGACGACCATTGACAACCCTAGGAATATAATCGATGCCATTGTATGAATACCTCTGCCTCGACTGTAAGAAACGCAGCACGATCCTTGTATTGAGCCTGGCCAATCAGACACCGGCAACCTGCTCCCATTGCGCGAGTACAGGGGTTGAACGAATCCTGTCTCGATTTGCCTCACCAAAATCAGAAGAGGCGCGCCTTGAAGCCTCTTTGGATCCAAAAAATCTGGCAGGGCTCGATGAAAATGATCCGCAGAGCATGACTCGATTTATGAAAAAAATGGGTGAGGAGATGGGTGAGGACCTCGGGGACGATCTCTCGGGAGCCATGGAGTCAGGCGATGCCGGCGCGATGGGCCCGGATAGCACTGACGGGCTATGACATGGATTGTCATGTATTTTCACTTGACAGATCGTTCAAGTTTACCTACCCTGACGGCAGTAGCATGAG
>JAKDNQ010000122.1 GCA_030456405.1 Nitrospira sp. | reverse complement strand
GCAGTTCCTGGTAATTCATGGGCTGCGCGCTGAAGTGCACTTGGAAAGCCAGCCCATTCCGCTTGCAGGCCTCGATTCCGGCAAGCGCGGCCTCCCATGCGCCGGGCACACCTCGGAAGCGATTATGCTTCTGGGGATCGAGCGAATCGATACTGATGCCCATGCCCATCACGCCGATCTCGACCAAGGTCTTCGCCATTCGATCGTCGATCAACATGCCGTTGGTTCCGAATACCACCATAAAACCGAGCTTCACGGCATGGCGAGCGATGTCGAGGATGTCGGGGCGAACAAGCGGTTCCCCGCCCGTGATCACGAGGAGGCAGCCCTTGTTGACCTCAGCAATCTGATCGATAAGCCGGTAACATTCTTCTGTCGAAAGTTCATCGTCTCCGCCGGCGGATTTCGTCGTCGCATCGAGATAACAATGGTCGCACTTGAGATTGCAGCGCTTCGTGAGGTTCAGCGCGATGAGATAGGGCTTGAAGTCATCGACTGTTCGGCCATCGTGCGGCGCAGGAGCCGTGGATGGCGGAGTAAAGAATTGCGAGACCTGCTGCTGGATGCTTCCGAACGCGCCCGTCAGAGACGGAGCATTGAAGATTGGAAGTGATTTACCCATAACTAGTCTAGTGCTGAGCGTTGAGTGCTACGTGCTGAGTTGAGATTAGCAGGAATGAACTGGTCCTATTACTCAGCACTCAGGACTCAGCACTTATGACTTACCCTTGCCGGTCAGATTCGCGATCATGTCCTTCAGATTGCCGGTCTTCATGGCTTCCGCCATGTAGTCCTTGGCCTGTTCGATACCCTCATGCGCCACTTCGGCGGTGACAACCGTGACGCCGAGCTTATCGGCGTGTTTTTCGATAAGGGCACGCGTACAGTCGCGCATAAACCCTTCAGGAGCTCGTTCAAGCCGTGATTGTGCTTCAGGCGTCCAGGTGTAGGGAGCAACTGGGGCAGGTTCCACCACATGGCCGTTCCCCTGACCATTCTCTTGCGAGACCGTCGCGCCGTTGGCGCCATTCGTAGCAGCAGTCACAGTCGCCTGTGCGTCGGTCGAGGCGCCGGTTCCCTTGTTCGCAAAAATGGGTGTGTAATCCTCTGAAGCTGCCTCCTGAATCATAGGCGCGGCATATTCCAGCGTGATCGTGGTCATGCCGAGCTTGCGAGCAGTTTTTTCAATTTTGGCCTTGGCGCGCCGGCGTTGAAAACCAGCGGGAACTGCCCGGATGCCCTCTTTGGCGTCTTTGGTCCACTGCATGGGGACATCGTCGTAGGCCAGATCGGTTTCGAGGACCCCTTCCACATGCGCCGCCGCTTCGAAAAGCTTCTTGTCGACCAGTTTGAACCGATCGCCTCCAGCGGCACAAACCGGGCACTTCACAGGCGTCTCGCCCTTGCCGATGTAGCCGCAGCCATCGCAGACGAAGTAATTCTGGGTCATCCGATCTAGATAGGCTTGAGTATCGGCACTTACTTTTGGCTTCTCTTCCACGATCTCGGTCATCATCCCGCTGAGCGTGGAGCCCATGAGATCCTTCATCACAGATTCGTCAGCCTGCATCTTGTCACGGTCGATGCCGGCGGCATCCAGGCTGCCACCCAATGCGCGCATCGCATCCATCGCGCCCTTGGGCAGAAGGTGTCCCACAGCCGTGTCGACAACGGTATTACTGATGATGGTATGGCCCTTCTCGATGGCGTAGCGGTGAATCGCGGTCTTCGCGACACCCCTGGCAAATACGGGAATCTTTTCCATGCGGCGGAGGGCTTCCTCAGTCCAGGCAATCGTGTATTCCGCCAACGTATCGATCGGCGGCACGTATTTCCGGTTCGACACCAGAATATTACAGGGCGCAGACCGCAAGAGATTCTCTGTGTTGCTGCCGATATCCATATCCTCGTCGCTATGCACGCCGATCCGTCCGACGATCAGCAATGCCGGGATATCCTTGCGCACGTATTGAATGATCTTTTCGAAGGCCTTGCCGTCCAGGAGGGTCGTTTTGACATCTGTCTGTTCGGCCTGAGCGATTTCACGGCAGATATCCAGGTGCGACTGATAGATCTTTGCGAGGCCGCTGTCGATAATTTCCTCGTGGAGTTTTTCCTGCTCCTTGAATCGAAACACCTTGCCGGCTTCCTCGTTGAGGACACCAGAAATACTGTGAAAGGCGGCATAGTGGAAATAGGGATCGAAGGCCGAGATCGCTTCGACCGGCATGTTGAAAGCCTTGCCCAACGCCAGGCCGGTCATGAGTCCGCCGAAGGAATAGGGGCTGCCGTCCACGGCGACCACGATTCTTCCGCCAGTCATGGGCTGGATTTGCTTGATGATCAGCATGTCCGAATTCCGCACGCGCCTCAGCACGCGCTCGGTGTTGCTGCCGATCACACTATCCTTCACCGCGCCGACCCCCAAGGCCCCCATGATCACCAGATCGTAGGCATTGGTATTGATGTCTTCAGCCAAGACCTTCCAATTCCGGCCCTCAAGCGAGCGGCGCTCGATCGGGAGATTGTTTTCCGCGCATTTCTTATCGACGTAGTCGAGGTAGGAATCGGTGATGATCTGGAGGCCTCGGGTAATCAGCGAATCGTGGATTTGGCGCTGACGGTCGAGCTCTTTTTCATCGTGGTACTCCTCAGGCAAGCCTGCTTCCATCTGCTTGAAACGCTTGTCGTGCATTTTGGCTGCATAGACGTGGCTCCCCACGATCTTTGAGCCGAAAGCTTTTGCGAAATGAACTCCGACGTCGACAGCCGTATTGGAATGGTCGGAATTATCGACCGGTACATAAATCGTCTTATACATCGAGGTGTCTCCTCAGGATGCCTTCATGGCAGGGTGAAACGAGAGTAATTGTCAAAATTTCCAAACGGTTGACGTGCTCTCACGCCTCAAAGAACGTGTATGCTAGCACCGGTCTGAATTCGAATGCAAGGTATCGATGCGGTTAGCAGAACGACGTTACGATGCTGGAGTCACAACAGATCGTTCGCCTGGATCATTTGCGGAGCGAATCGATTGTCGGGAGCGGAGGATCTCTTCCAGAGATAAGAGCGCATCGCGTCCGGAGTTTCCCTCGATCCCACGGATCAAATTCTTGTCGGCGTAGGAGCCTGATTCTTTCGGGGATTGAGAGAGGGATCCCGTCCACTTCCGTGGGTCCCTGCTCCCTTCTTTGCGCTCCCAGGCGCGGAGGCAAGCCTTGGCGATAAATGAGTTCAGCGGCGCCGGGTTATAAAGGAGCTTCCTGATACTCGTCGGAGTCAAAGTCTGGTTGGTTCGTTAAGCTAGCACCAACCCTACAATGCCACAGCCGACAATGACGACATCATAGTCGGCATTCTGGGGAGCTAGAGCATCAATGGCACTCATGATCGTACAAGCCTGTCACCCGTCTGCGTAGACAACATCTCACTCGTAGGGACATTGACATGCACTGCCCGAAACATGCCAAAGCGACACAGCCCTGCCCCAAATGCCAGACGCATTAATAGGAACGTGGGCACTTCTCGCAATGATTTAATCAACCCGATCATGCCAAACCGAACAATCCCTGCTGGACGGAAAATTCCCTGCCAGATCGAATCGAGCCATGAGGGTAAGGTTTCGGCAGTCCAATCTGCTGTGGTGACTTCACCCGCCACCAGCCCAGTTGCCTCCAGTAATTCTGAAAACCCTTCAATGCTGGAAAATGCTGGATGAGACCACTGATCCAGCAGTTGCCGCATCACTGGCTTTTCCCAAAAATTGAGTGGAACCTGGCGATCGTCCCGCTGATTCCAATCGGCAACAATCAGAATTCCACCCGGTTTCAGAACGCGCAATAGCTCTCTAGCAAATTGTGCCTTATCTGGCATGTGCGGTCCTGCCTCGATCGACCAGACCACATCAAAACTGGCATCGGGGAACGAAAGTGCCAGCGCATCATCGACCTGAAAGTGGGCATTCACCTCTGGGGAGGTCAGTTCTTGAGCACGTTTGACTTGCTGAGGGCTGAGGGTGATACCTGTGACAGCAAAGCCATAATCCCGCGCCAGAATGCGACTGCTGCCGCCAATGCCACAGCCCACATCTAAAACCGTAGTACTTGAAGGAAGCTTGTCTAACCCACCCCAACGCACCATTTCATGCACAAAGTCTGACTTGGCTTTGAGAAAATCCTTTTTGCGGGGTGGAGAGCCATAGTGTCCCAGATGAATATGTTCGCCCCAGTAGAACTCTAGAATGCCGTCATTCGTCCAGTCATCATAAGAATTGGCGACAGAATCGGCAGACTGATATTTGCGGGGAAATAGCAAGTAGAGCACTAATCCGATCAGTAGTAATACCAGGAAAAGGACGATCACCAATATGAAAATGTTCATCGAATGTCTGAATTAATGTGATTTCATTAACATTTATGGACAATACAAAGAAAGTGACACGAGTAACCTAGGAACACCCCACCCCTTCCCCATTATTGATGTGCCAACAGAGGCGAAAAGTGGTGTAGATTAGCCTCGGAAGTGCTGCTAAGTCAATGCGAAGGGTATTGGAATCTCAGGCGAATCCCTCATTTTTGGGGAGAGTGATCAGCAGAAGAAATCGAAAGCCAAGCCCGACTTGAACGGCTGCACATTCGCCCCCGAGGATGCGTAGCAGACTCCCTATGAGACAGATCGGTTCGACCGGTATGTCTCGACCGGCAGCCTCGAATATTGGCCAGGCCTTGCACAGGGTATTCGGAATGGGCTATTTGGTAGCTGCTCCCGAAACGCAGTTGCCATGAGAACCGAGAAAGGTATCGAGTTCCGGTCGGTGAACATCATCTAGCCAATGAACAAGGGAATGATCGAAACGGACGTAGCGATTGTCGGCGCGGGCGGCGGCGGTGCCGTCTTAGCCCTGGCACTGGCAAAGCAAAACATTCGCACAGTGGTAGTAGATCAGGCAGGCAGTCCGTCTAAAAGTTTGCGGGGTGAGATTATCCAACCGAACGGGCAAGAAGTCCTTGACCGCTTGGGCGTCTTATCGTCATTGCCGGCCGATGCCACGCTGTCCGTGCGCCATTTTCATTTTTGCCGGGCCGGGGGCATGCGTCTTTGCAGCTTCGACTATGGCGACTTGCCGGCACCGTACAACCGTGCCATCGTGACCCTCGCCAACGTAGCCCACCATGCGATCATCGCGGCAATACAGCAACAGAAGAGCGTGACACTTCACTACGGAACCTCTTTCACAGGACTCATACTCGAGGACGATCGGGTTGTTGGATTATCGACGAAAGGACAGGATGGCCCACTCACGATCCGTGCAAAGGTTGTCGTCGGTGCTGACGGAGCATTTTCGAAAGTGCGTGAAGCTCTCAAGATCCCCGTCGATCTGCATCTCTATCGTGATGGATATCTGATTGCGATACTGGAATCGGACGATCAGATAGTGGAATCGTTCTACTACGTTGGAGACAAGACCATCTTGGGACTGTTTCCGGTGACGGGAAAGAAGGTTTACATTTTATACATGATTCCCAAAGATTCGATGGAAGCCGTGAAGCAGCAGGGGATCCCTGCGCTCCAGCAGACATGGAGCCGGATCGCACCGCCGTTTACCCAGCTCTTTCGGAATCTGCATGATTGGAGTCAGGTCGCATATCTGCCGACGGGTCGGGTGCGCACGCCGAGATGGGTGGCAAATGGAGCCGTCCTGATCGGTGATGCTGCCCATGCGATGAATCCTCACGCATCGCAGGGGCGCATGCAGGCAATGGTCGATGCCATCGCGCTATCCGATCTCATACCAAGTTGTCTCGCCGACAAGGACTATTCGGCTGCCAGATTGAGTGCATTTGAACGTGCCAGGCGACCGCAAGTGAACATGCTTCAACACTTGGCCGATCAACAAGTGTTCTATTGGGATACGGGGAATCCGGTGGTGGCCTTCATCCGCGATCGTGTGTTTCAGACACTAGATCGAAACGCACGGCTCCGTCATCAGGTCCTATCGACGACGGCAGGGTTGCGAACCGTGGCGCCATTTAGCGGGATCGATCGGATGATTGCGGCGGGGTTATTTCCCGATATCCGGTCGCACGAACGATCTCAATAGTCGATCTCGTCATGAGAGCTTACTCTGGAATAACGTCCAATGACTTTATAGACTTTCCGACTATCATTTCGTGGCCACATGGATCGCCACGATCCCGCCGCTCAGGTTGCGATACGTAACCTGGCGATAGCCTACATCGAGGAGCATCTGTTTCAAGCGTTCCTGGTCCGGGAAGTTTCGAATGGAGGCCGGAAGATATTCATAGACGCCGGTCGTGTCATGCGCCACTTTTGTGCCTATCCAGGGAAGAAGTCGGAACGAATACCAATCGTACAAGGCTCGCAGCCACCCAAAGATCGGCCGGGAAAACTCCAGGCACACAAACCGGCCCCCTGGTTGCAAAATACGGTGAATGTCCGTGAGCGCTTGCCGAAGGTCGCCCACGTTCCTCATGCAAAATCCAGTTGTGACCGCATTGAAGGTCCTATCGGGAAATCCCAGGTACTCAGCATTGGCTTCGAGACAGGTAATTTTCTTTCCCAAGCCCCGTCCGGTGATCTTCTTGA
>JAKDNQ010000491.1 GCA_030456405.1 Nitrospira sp. | reverse complement strand
ATGATCCCAAGACTGGTCGTGCTCTGGATGAGAGCATTCGCGGCCGTAAATTGCGTACGCGGAACAATCAGAGGAACCGACGACGACAGCGCCGGACTGAACATCGCCATCGCCATCGCATCGAGGAGGACCAGGACATACAGGAGATTGACAGTAAAGCTGTCTGTTGAAACAGCGCAGGGAATGATGCCCATCAGCACCGCTCGGAACACATTCGACCCGACGAGAAAAAATTTTTTCGGCAACCGGTCCACAAACACGCCGATGAAAGGACCAAGCACGATAGGAGGAATCGTATGAATGAGTCCGATGATCGTGGTTTTTACCGGTGAGCCGGTAATCGAATAGACGAACCAGAGGAGGGCGAGGTTCGAGACGCCGTCGCCGACTTGGGACACCAGCTGGCTGAGCCATATCAAACCAAAATTTCGTGTTAAGAGGAGGGGACGGCGGGTCTCGGCGGGAACCTGTTCTTCTGTGCCATTGTTCGCAGACGTGAGGTTCGTGGTGCGGATGGCCCAAGGTTTCACCCCTCACTCTCGATCTTGACCTTATCCGTCTTCACAGCTCTCACCCCAGGAACCTGCTTGGTCGCCTCTACCGCTTCCAATACAATGACTTGGAATCGCACGGTCCCGCTGAGCGACACCACTCCCTGTTCCGTCTTCACATCAAAATTGGCCGCAGTCACGGTGACGCTCTTGGCAAATTGCTCTTTGACATGACGGGTAATGATGTCGTCTTGTTTGTGCGCGATCACCTCCAGCAGATCTTTGGTCACCTCCAGCTTATTCGACACAGATTTCACAGCCGGTACGGAACTCGCAATTTCCGCCGCCGCGATCTTTTCCGCCTCGGTGGACACTTTCCCCGTCAGCGTGACCTCGTCCGATCCAAGTTCCACTTCGACGTCGTATGGAAAGAGGCGTGGATCTCCCAGCAACGCGAGCTTGACCGTAAGAATCAGCGAAGAGACGGCTTTCCTCCCTGTGCTCTCTTTTCCCTTCTCTCCCCCTTCTTCTCCGTTCTCTTTTTTCGTCTTGGTCTCATCATTCTTGGATGGCTGCGTATTCGGTTGAGCCTGTTTTGGCTCCTGAGTAGATGGCTCAGCGGAAGGGAGTTCTTTTTGCGCCTTAGCAGGAACCTTGGGTTCCACCCCTTTGTTATGATCGGCAGACGATTGAGCTGACAAGATCGAACGCTGCTCACACCGCGCGAACATCGGATTCGTGAGCGGCTCTATGATCAGGAAAGACAGGCACAGTGCCGGAAGGATCGTCCTCTGTCCAAATACAATGCGCATGAGATGGGACCATCTCACATCTCTCAGGGTCATTTCCATTGAAATCAGCTTACGCGACGAAACCCGACGGAACCGTTTCAAGCCGGAATGAAACCGGAATCCATCATGTCAGGTTGTCGTCGACTACATGCAGCCGCAACGATCGCGGTGCCTAACAACAGCACCCCGATACCCACAAGACTTGCTGCAGGTCCGATGGCATCTGCCACCCAACCGAACACTGCCATCCCAGCCATTGCGGCAGCCATGGCGCCTGCGCTGAAGGTGGTAAAGACGCGACCTAAGAGATGCTCGGGCGTCAATTCTTGCAACATCGCCCACACAACCGGGGTGAAGATGGCGGTGCTGCCGCCGAATATGATGATGAACACAGCAGCCATGACCGGCGCCTGCAACATACCCAGTGTGCAGACCGCGACGGCGCCGACGGCCAGCGCTGCGGAAACTAACCGTAGGCGGTTCTGGAGATCGCCCTGATTGATCCAACCCAGCCAGACGGACGCAGCCAGCATGCCTATCCCAAGCGAGGACCAGAGCCACCCGAGTTCGACGGAATTCGCATCGAACAGTTGTGTCGCAAATACCGGCAGTAAGAGCATAAACGCGCTGACGCCTAAGCTATACAGCGCTGCGGTAAACATGAGGAGAAGGACGGTTCGATGCTGGACAAAGATAAATCGAAATCCGACCAACATATCTTGGAAGACCGTGGCTCTAGCGGCTGATCGCACACTCGACTGCAGCGTCTCGCGCAATCGGATGGGCATGAGACACAAGGCAGATACTAAGAATGTGGCCGCATCGAGGTACAACACATTCTGAGATCCGATCATCGCAATCCCTACCCCGCTGACTGCTGGGCCGATCAGGAGGCCGATATTCGTGGTACTTTGGATCAACGCATTGGCGCCGGTCAATTGAGCGCGAGAGACGAGAAGCGGAACAGCCGATGCCAGTGCAGGGCCGAACACGGTAGAGACGATGGACGTCAAGAATACGAGCACGTAGAGCCGTTCAAGCGTCAAAGCATCCATGGCGTAGAGCAGGGGAATGAGCATCACGGCCCCGGTTCGGATGAGATCCACCCAGATCATCACAGGCTTTTTCTTCATCCGATCGAGAT
>JAKDNQ010000490.1 GCA_030456405.1 Nitrospira sp. | reverse complement strand
ACCATCCTCGTCGCGGTTACCGATATCTTTTTCTACACGAAAGTCCGCGACGTACTCATGGCGAAAGGTTACAAGATCGAACGGGCTCGAACGCAGCAGGATATCGCCGAAAAGGCCTCGGCCACTAACCCATCCGCGGTAATTTTGAACATGAACGATGAGACACTGAACGCCTTTCAAGCCCTGGAAGCCCTCAAAGCCGATACACGATTGAAGACCCTTCCCATCCTCGCCTTCGCCAACCATGAAGAAGTCGGCACCTTTCACCAGGCCAAAGCGCTGGGCGTGGCTAGGATTGTCTCGCGCAATGAATTCTCCTCACGATTGAACGAGCTGGTCGATGAAGTGGCAGGGGCTCACGCATGAAACAGTCACGCCTTCACGACCATCACACGAAGCTTGGCGCGACCTTTGAAGAAGTCGCCGGGTGGGACATGCCCGCTCACTATAGCCAATGGGAGAAAGAACATCAGGCTGTACGCCAGGCCGTCGGACTTTCCGACCTCTCACACCGTGGGAAGATCCGCGTCACCGGCGACGATCGCGTGAAATGGTTACAGAGCCTGATTAGCAATGATATCCTCCCGCTCCAGCCAGGCCAGGGCTGCTATTCAAGCTTTCTCACGCACAAGGGGAAGATGCTCGGCTACTTTCGAGTCTATACCCTCCCCGACAGTCTGTGGGTGGAAGATGTCGGTGAGGTCGGCGACGCCACCTACCAAGCTCTGCGAAAGTTTCTGCTTTACGGTATTAAAGCGAAGATGGAAAACTGTGTGGAGTCCTGGGGACTCATACTTGTCAGCGGGCCCAAGGCCTGCGCGACCGTCAGCGCCGCCTTCGGTGTCGAGATGAGCGACCTCAAGCCGGTGAACGCCATCGAAGCGAAAATCGGCGGCCATGGCGCGCTCGTCCTGCGCACAGAAGAAACCGGAGAGGATGATCTGGAAATACTCTTGCCTGCCGATGTCCTCCACACGGCATGGGAACGGCTCATGGAGTCCGGTGCGACATACGGCATCAAGCCGGTCGGTAGTCACGCTCGTGAGGCCCT
Organism: Nitrospira sp.; assembly: GCA_030456405.1. The sequence goes on along the minus strand of JAKDNQ010000490.1, from coordinate 1,375 downwards.
CCGCATCGAAGCAGGGCTGCCGAAGGCCGGCCCAGACCTCAACGAAGAGATCGTCCCACCGGAAGCGAACCTGGAAGGGAAAGCGTTCAGCTTGAACAAGGGCTGCTATCCAGGCCAGGAAGTCGTCGCGAGAATGGACACCTACGGCAACGTACGGCGTCATCTGGTGGGACTGGTCATGAAGGATGCCACGGTGCCCCCGAAGGGAGCCAAGCTCTTTGCAGGCGATCGTGAAGTCGGATGGGTAAGTAGTGCCACCCGATCGCCTCAGCTCAATGAGGTGATCGCCTTCGCTTTTCCGTTACGAGATTTCAGCAAGGCAGGCTCGGAGTTGACCGTGGAATTCGACAGTCGCAGACATCCCGCCACCGTCCACACCTTGCCCTTTTACGAAAAGAGCTAGCCGACAGATGAAACAACGCTGGATGGTTCTCATAGCCGTGCTCGGACTCATGCCGATGATCCTGGCCATGCGGCCGGTGGATGAAGCCCTGCTCACGGCAGCTCACAAAGGGGATCTCGGCGAGGTCACCAGAGCCATCGAAAAAGGGGCCGACGTCAACGCGGCGGACAAGGATGGAATCACTCCGCTGTACAGGGCGGCTGAAAAGGGGCATCAAGACGCTGTGGTCCTCCTGTTGGACAAAGGCGCGGATGTGAAACAGGTGACGATGGACGGAGCGACTCCGCTTCACATCGCCGTCGAAATGGGCCATCGAGCCGTGGCGGAACTGCTGTTGGATAAGGGAGCGGATGTGAAGCAGGTGAGAACGGAGAGCGGCGAACCCCCGCTCTTTATCGCGGCCCAGGAAGGGCATCGAGACGTGGTCGCCCTGCTGTTGGATCGTGGCGCAGACGTCAAGCAAGTACGGTCGGGCAACAATGCCACACCCCTCTTCGTCGCAGCGGGCAAAGGGCATCGGGAGATCGTGGCACTGCTATTGGACAAAGGGGCGGAGGTGACCGCGGTGACGACGAACGGATGGACGGCTCTCCATGTCGCCGCACAACAAGGACACCAGGAGATCGCGGTGATGCTGTTGATGAAAGGCGCAGACAAAACGGCGAAAGATGCCAAAGGCCTACGACCGGTCGATCGCGCACGCGAAAAGGGCCACACCGCGCTCGTTCCCTTGCTGGAGCCCTAGAAGCCTGTCCGACATTCTACTGCGGCGAACGATCCGCGACCACCTGCGTCGCGCTCAGCCTGAAAAAAACCTCAACGTATCCCGGCGCATTCGATCACGTCACTTCCCGCGGGAATGGGCGGCAGCGAATCGTTCGCGATGACGAGGATCGGGTGGTACTTAAGGGATCGGCCCCCCTACTGTCCAAGACAGGATAGAACCAGGGCTGTGCACCTGACTACCTCTAG
>JAKDNQ010000489.1 GCA_030456405.1 Nitrospira sp. | reverse complement strand
TGGATAGTCATCAGCTTGTGCGATGGCCAACGCCTGGGTCAAATAATGCACCGCCGCCTCCGGCTTACGCGCCGCCAGGTACGTACGACCGAGGCTTTCCATCACGAGGGCGATTCGGACCCGATCTCCTGCCTGTTGTGCCAAGGTCAGCGCCATTTCCAATTGCTGCAATGCCTGGCCGACCTGCCCCAACGATTCCGAGGCCTGCGCTGCCTGTGCCAGGGCCCGGCTCTGTTCTCCGATCTTGCCGTCTCGCTCGTAGAGGTCCGCCGCCTGTTTCCACGCGGCGAGTGCCTGATCGAACGAACCTCGTTGGTAAGCCTGAAGTCCCTGCTCCATAAGGGCGTCCGGAGCCGGCTCGAGCGCAGAGACCGTTCCAACCGGCTCAGCCAGTATGAATCCCGTCGCGAGGATGAAAAGCAGGACGAGCCTGAGTAGAGTTGATGTCATGTCATTTCCGTTGTGGCGCGGGATACGAGATACGAGATACGGGATTCTGGAAATCTCGAACTGTCGTCCTTCCCGCCCGCTTCGCTTTTCCCGTGCATCCCGTATCTCGCATCCTCTCTCCCCCGTCACGCACTTGTTAGAACAGATTCACCACAATTCCGAGGTGCACCCCATGATCCTGGATCGTATTGCTGATACTCGCCACGTGCTTCAGTTGCTGCCCCCAGTAGACTTCGAAGCTGGCCCGGTCGTTCGGCAAAATATTCCAGCGGAGCCCGATGCCCACACTGGCGAGTGTGTCTTGAAAATTGGTGACCGGCGCTATTGGGGCAGGGCGGTTGTTTTCGCCCAGGTTCCAGCCGTGGGCGACGTCGATGAAGGGGGCGAGCTGCACCATCGGTTCGCCGTTCGCCCAGCGGACCAACGGAAAGCGCGACTCGATTGAGGCAATGAACGAGTTGTCGCGTATGAGAGTCACCTCGCGGTAGCCGCGCACCGTATACCGGCCGCCGAGCGCCACCTGTTCAAGGGGAAACAGCGGCGAGTTGGTGAGTTGCAGATCCATGCGGCCGAGAAGCTGCATGCCGAACAAATTTTCTCCGTACTGTTTGATCGCCTGCGCCTGACCCAACCAGGAGAAGAATTCCCCGTCCGGTGTGTCGGGGTTCGGGTTGATGGTCGCGCCCAGCACGTTGATTCCCACGCTAAATCGCGAACGGACGGCCAGCACGGTATCGAGCGTGCGGCGGGTCCAATCCTGCGCGAAGCGGAGCGCAGACACGGTGGCCGCGCCGTTCTGAAATCCTGGGAAAAAGTTAAACGGGACATCGCCGAACAAAAAGCTCTGGGTAAACAGATGTTCCCCGATGATCGAGAAGGCCAGCTCATCGGTCACCGTCTTATAAATCGGGTGGCGGAGGCTCATGCCGATGATCTCTGTGTTGGTGTTGATGTTCAGCGGCCCGAAGGGCGGCTCGATCAGTCTGAAGTCGTAGCGACGGTAGTAGGGAGAAAAGGTTGTCCCATATCGGTTGAAGGGGAGGGTATAGGAGGCATTGACGATCGGATAGGCGCCGCTCGAACGGCCATAGCTGAGGATGAGCGGATCTCCATGGCCGGTCAAGTTGTCGTGGCTCAGGGTGCCGACCCCGCGAATTTCTCCGACCAGCGGCGTCTGGTAGTTGCTCACATCCATCGAGGCATGAAACGGATTCCGGTCTGCCACGCGCACGTTCAACACGCTGTCGCCTCGTTGGTCGCCGGGCCGTAGTTCCGCATTCACGCGCTCAATTCGACGGTCCTGCTGCAAGAGTTGCAGTTGTTCCTGTAAGGGGTTCAGCGTCACCGGCGTCCGGCTGCCGAGTGAGAGGCGATCGCGCAGGTAAGACGCGCTGAACCAGCGGTTGCCCTCAATGTCGATCCGCGACAGCGTCCCTTCGATGATCTGCACGTTAATGACCCCCGACGTGACGTCCTGGTCCGGGATAATCGCGCCGGAAGTCAGATAGCCCTTGTTGATATAGAGGAGCGTCAGTGACAGTCGGAGGCGTTCGAGGTCCTCGGTCAACAACGTCCGGTTCTTAAACGGCGTTGTCACCTCGGCGATCTCAGCATCAGAGAACACAGTGTTGCCGGTCACCTGTATGTCAGAAACAAACACCTGTACCGTGCCGGGCTGTGTCGGCGTTCCGGTCTCCGGAGGAAGCGGGACGATGGGAAGCACGGGACTTGGAGGTGGTGAGGGCCGCACAAAGTCTCCCTTGAGAGGACCGCGCGGTTCGCTGGATCGTCCCGTCGGATCGATCTGTGCGAAGACGAATGTATGTGCGAACACCATAACCATGGCAAGACCGAGACCAGAAAAGAGTTGTCCGACGAATCGAAGAGAGCGGGCAGGCGCCGGTTCCCCAGCGCGATGGATCATGATGTGCAGCCAGCCGACCAGTCCTGGGCAAATGCTTGGGTGAGGAACCCGGTCGG
>JAKDNQ010000488.1 GCA_030456405.1 Nitrospira sp. | reverse complement strand
CAGGCAGGCCAGCGATCCTAGTGCCGTGGTCAGCCCGATAGCCCGGAGCACGGGGATGTGCGAAAGCGCCAATACCCCGAATACCAAAATCGTCGTCGTGCTGCATACGACCAGGCCATAGACGGTGCGTCCTCGCTCCGCCAGGGTCCCATGTCGCCGGTTGAAGAATAACGCATAGTCCAACCCGAGACCGATGACCAGAAGAAATGACGCGATATGAAACAGCGAAAATCGTTCACCGAACGCGTGCAGCGCAGCAGCCACCACCACAATGGCGCTCCCGATCGGAACCATCACTCGCAGGACGGCGCCGGGGGGGCGGAGCCCGATCATCAAGACAAGACCGATGGACAGGGTGCCCCATCCTACCAACCTCAGCGTTTCATCACGGTACAGACTGACCATTCGGTTCGATTCTTCCTTTAAATCCAAATAGCGAACCTCCTGTTCACCCCATGGCGTCAGCAGATCTCGAAATTTCTGTCTGTCTGTGACTCCACGCAACGGCAAGATCGCAACCCAGCGTCCCTCATGCATAAACAACAGCGAGTCCAGTTTCAGCTTCAGAGATGTTCCACGGAACGTCTGACTGTCTACCAACTCCAGCGTTCTGGTGTTCCCTGCTGCTTCCAGGAAGGGTTGAAACAGGCTGGGTTTGAACGGCAGATCCTTCAAGGCAGACTTGAGGTTCTTCTCTAAAGTATCCGGATCTGGTACCGACACCTGGCGCGCCTGCTGTGTCTTTCGGCTGGGTAGATAGCGGGCAGCAAGGTCGTATCCCGCCAGTTCTCCGCTATTCATAAGGGCGTCCAACCGCGTTGCCACCGCCTCGCTCCGTTGAAGAACTTCTTCTTCGCTTGAACCTTCCACCACGATGAGGTCCCGGACATCCGGCGCTCCGAGTTCATTACGAATGGCCTGATCCCGCTCTTTTTTCTCGGTCGAAATGGGACTCAAATTGGCAAGGTCCTCCTCCCACAAGGGCGCGCCGGACCAGACGAAGGAACCGAGGGCGAGAACCACCATCAGAGGGACGACGAGTCGCGCCCTTGTCAGCGCATCGATCCAGCGCGCGATACGCAGTCCATCGCGCCTCGTGTGAAAATGTATCGGAACGATGTGGGGGAGTATCCATCGGGTTACGCAGGCGGCCGTGAACAACCCGGCCATCGCAAACAGCCCCAGTTGCGACAAACCGGGGAACCCGCTCAGCAGTAACGCAGAGAACCCCAGAGTCGTTGCGACCACTCCGAGGCCCATCGTCGGCCAAATCTCTTTCATCACGGCCGCAGCCCGGCTCTCCTTGGTGAGATGACTGAACAGATGGATGGGATAATCGTCCACGACGCCTAATAATGTAATTCCAAACGCCAAGGTCATGCCGTGAATGAATCCAAAGGCAAGATTCACCGCGGCGATCCCGGCCACGATCGCGCTTGCCAAGGGAATGAAGCTGAGAGCCAGAATAGAGATTGATCCGTAGCTGACAAAGAGAAACGTGGTGACCAGCAATGTGGCGCACAACGATAACCGCCACACATCCTGTTGGATGGTCTGCTGCATCTCAACAGCAATCACGCTGGGTCCCGTCATCATGAGATGAATAGGGGCAGCGCCACCGGGAGTTCCGGCGATGTGTCTGAAGGTCTCCCGAATTTGCCCTTGCAGTCGTTCCTGGGACTCCATATCGAAACCGGCTGCATGCGTCTCCGCCAGGAGCAACGCGCGTTGCAGATCAGACGAGAACCACACTCCATGGCGCCTTGCCGGAGCGGTCCCGCTCGTCCACGCTTGAATCACCTTCGTGAATTCGCCGGTCGGATCCGCAGGGAGCAACTCCTTGACCATAGGCGATAACGGAGACAGAAGCTCGCCCAACCGCAGCTCAAGAGAGTCGCGAAGATGATCTCGGGTGAACGTAGACTCCTGGACGCCAGGGCTGAGTACGTATCGATAGTGAAAGAGGCGTTCCCGCTCCTCGTTTGTCCAGGCTTGCTCCCCATTGCCGACATAGTGGAACGAACCGCTTTGGCGCATCCAGGCAGCCAGCTGTTTGCTGGCTTTTGCCGTCAGATCGGTATCTGTTCCCTCAAGAGCCAGGAGCATGAGCCGTCCGCTGGCGCCTGTTCGCAATTCGGTTAGGAGCAGGCGTTCTGTCGCGGTGGCGCCTTCAGGAAATAGGCGAGAGAGTTCGGTCTCTATCTGTGTATGCGTGGCCACAAACCATGCTCCGAATCCCAGCACCGCGCACCAGATCAGCAGCGTGACCCAGGATCGCCTTGTCACGGGAGACCCGTCGTGAGGACCATGACTGACCGATCTCCGCCGGGCGCGAGGATCTCTATGCGATAAATGTGCTCCCTTTCTCCGGAGAATCGAATGGTCTCCGCCAATTCCTGCACGGATGCGTCCAGTGGATGCAGAATCAACACCCATCCAC
>JAKDNQ010000024.1 GCA_030456405.1 Nitrospira sp. | reverse complement strand
GCACGATCTGCCACGATCAGCTGTTTTATTCCTATCGACGGGAAGGCCGGGTGAATGGGACGATGGTCAGTGGGATCACGCTGCTCTCTCACAACTAAGAGTGAGCGCTGACATTTACCCGGGCAGTTTTGTAGAATACGTCAGAATGTTTGAAGTCGGTATTCCTTGGCGTCGAAGGGTTGTGGGAACGACCAGCCCAGTGGAGGCATGTCGGACGTTGGTAGGCCTACTTCCGATATCCTTGTGAGTCAGCCCTGAACTCCTCAGGCCAAGCAAACAAGTCGCATTTCTTTGAAGGAGCTCGGTGTGCCTAGTTCAACGATCATGAAGAAGATCGCGTTCATCGGTGGGGGCCAGATGGCCGAGGCCATGATCGGCGGTCTTCTTGCGGGGCAGGTGTGTTCTGCTGAGTTGCTTTGGGCAACGGATCCCGTTCCCGAGCGCCGCGATCGCTTAAAAGGGCAGTTCGGCATTCGGGTTGGTTCTGCCAACCTGGAAGCGGTGGCCTGGGCCGACGTGGTCATTTTGGCAGTGAAACCTCAGGCGCTCCCTGTTGTGCTCAGTGAGCTTGGCCGAACCTTGGCCCATGCCCTTGTGATTTCTATTGTGGCAGGGGTGAAGATTCCGACAATCGTGGAACAGATTTCCGGGGTGGCCCGGGTTGTGCGTGCAATGCCGAACATTCCGGCATTGGTCCGGGAGGGTATGACTGCTCTCACGTTGAGCAGTGCGGTCACTGAAGATGACGGTCATGTGGCTCGAATGGTATTCGAAGCGGTCGGTCGTGTGGTATTGGTTGAGGAACGATTGATGGATGCGGTGACCGGGCTGAGTGGGAGTGGTCCGGCCTATGTGTTTCAGGCCATTGAAGCGTTGACGGATGGGGGAGTGATGATGGGCTTGCCGCGGCAGACCGCCGAACTCCTTGCGGCCCAGACTGTGCTTGGCGCGGCTCGCTTGGTGCTTGAATCGGGCGCACATCCTGCTCAACTGAAAGATCGGGTGGCGTCTCCTGGAGGCACCACCATCGCCGGACTTCATCGGCTTGAACAAGGGGGGTTTCGTGCTACATTAATGGCGGCGGTTGAAGCGGCGACCACACGATCGAAAGAGTTGGGACGCTGATGTTTGTCGCCGGGAATGTTCTTTCGGCAGTGGCCTCCATTCTTGACTATGTGTTATGGCTGTATATGTGGGTGATCATTGCTCGCGCCCTGATCTCGTGGGTCAACCCGGATCCATGGAATCCGATCGTCCAATTTCTCAATCGTGTGACCGAACCGGTTCTCGCTCCAATTCGACGGTTGATTGGAACGCGGATCGGCATGGATGTGTCGCCCATCGTCGTGATCCTGATCATCAATTTCCTGCAAATCGCGGTTGTGCAGTCACTCAAGGAATTGGCTATGAGGATGAACTGAGATGAGCATGGGGGATGCCATGAGAATGACGCCGCTCGATATCCAGCAAATGGTGTTCAAGGTCGCTTTTCGCGGATATGACAAGGAAGAGGTGAATCGCTTCCTCGAAGAAATAGCCCAGACGGTCGAATTGTTGAATCGAGACGATGCGGTTCAGCGAGAAAAGATCGTCTTTCTGGAGCAGCAGCTCGCCGAGTTGAAACGGACGGAAGCCACATTGTCGAGTACGCTGTTGTCTGCTCAATCGTTGGCAGAGGATGTAAAGCGGAATGCTCATCGGGAGGCGGATCTTGTCATCAAGGAGGCTGAACAGAAGGCTGGCGAGATGATCCATCAAGCCAGAATCGAGCTGACCGATACACAGCGCGACCTCACGGCGATCCAGAAACAACGCTTGCTGATGGTTGAACGCTTGCGGGCGTCGTTGCGCATGTTCGAACGGATGCTGGAAGTGGAAGAACATGAAGCGTTCCATGACGCCGCAACCGCATCGGTGGAGAAGCTCGAAGGAGAGTCGAGCCCGAGACTCTAACTCGTCCGAAGTGGCATTTTCTCGCCTGCGCAGGCGGTTCCCTAGGTTGTCTCGCGCGGTTCCTCCCCAGCGGCAGCGTCTTTTCCCACCAACGACAGGTCGTTCTCCTTATGGTGATGAATCGCGTCATTCAGGCGGCATTGCAATCGGCCGTTGACGAGGGTGTTTTCCCTGGCGCCCAGTTGGCGGTGCGTCTTCGTGGAGAGTTGCGATGTGTGGTTGTCGCTGGGCGGTTGTCGTCAGAGCATCCGGGCCTTCCGGTACAACCCACCACGCTGTACGACCTTGCTTCTCTCACGAAGCCGCTCGCAACGGGCACCTCTCTCTTGCTTCTGGCGCAACGCTCCAAGGTCACGCTTGAAGATCCTGTACAGGAAATTTTATTCGAACTTGAAGGGACGCCAATCGGTCAGGCAACGGTGAAAGACCTCTTGGCCCATCGCGCTGGTTTGCCCGGATGGCGACCGTTCTACGAGCGGTTTGACGCGAGAGATATGGTTCAGGGCTTCTCTGGCGGGGACCAGCCCGTCAAACAATATATATTGAAGATGATTCGCGATGAGCCGCTGCTCTATGTTCGGAGGGAGCGATGTGTCTATAGCGACCTAGGATTCATGTTGCTGGGGTTATTGGTGGAGCGTCTCACTGAAATGGCGTTGGACCGCTGGTGCGAAGAGGCCATCGTCCGACCACTAGCGGCTTACCCCATGATGTTTTGCCCTACAGCCGGGGGAGCGCAACTCGACGTCGTGCGCCCAATGGTCGATGTATCACACATCGCTCCGACCGAACAGGATAAGTGGCGTAATCGACTGTTACGTGGCGAGGTCCACGACGAGAATGCCGCAGCAATGGGTGGTGTTGCAGGCCATGCAGGGCTGTTCGGGACTGCTGAATCTGTGTTGGCTGTCTCAGGAGCCTGGCTTCGCGGCTATCATGGAAGAGAGTCGATTCTGGACGGGAAGCTGGTCAGGCAGTTTACGACCCGTCAAGAATCTGCCGCTCAATCGAGTTGGGCGTTGGGATGGGATACTCCGTCCGCGCCGTCTTCATCGGGGTCCAGTTTTTCCGAGCGGTCGTTCGGTCATCTTGGCTATACTGGCACGTCGCTATGGATTGATCCCCTGCGCGAATTGGAGGTGGTGCTGTTATCCAATCGAGTTCATCCTCATCGTAGGAACGAGAAGATTAAGGCTTTCCGTCCGTGGATTCACGATCTCGTCTACCGGGAATTTATCTCTGCGTAAGAGTTGCGGTTACGCCAGGTCCGGGTAATCGACCCAGGTTTCTTTTTCAGCAAGATACTTCGTGCCTTTGAAATTGGCGCGTGTTCTCATTCTGCTGAAGCCGAATCTCTGCAGTATTTCGATAAGTTCTTGTACCGCAGCCGTGATGGTCGGATGTGAGTGTCCTTCGACATTCAGAGCTTCATACATGACTTTCGCGACGTAGCCCGAGGCGGTTCGATTGACGATGATCATGCGATTGAAATACCGATCGCTTGGGTCGACCCCTTCAATCTGGTGCTTTTCAATTAATCCTTCTTTTTTGAAAAGCAGCGGCAGCGAACTCATCATGACCTCCATCGCACTCGCATGAAATAATGTCTCGTCGCGATTGATTATAGGGTGGGGTAGCGCCGACCGCAAGCCGTTGACAACGGTGTAGCGCCCCCCCTATCATCTGCCCCCGCTACCATAGCCGCCATGTCTCTGAAGATATGAATATTCCCAACAGCTTGACCATCCTCCGTATTCTCTTGATCCCCTGCTACATCGGGTTACTGATCTACGGCAGATTCGATCAAGCGCTCATCGTGCTTCTTGTGGCGGGGGTTACGGATGCGCTTGATGGGCTGATCGCCCGTATGAAGAATCAACATACTCGACTGGGCGCCGTGTTGGACCCTTTAGCCGATAAGCTGCTTCTCACCTCCGGGTTCATTACGCTTTCGCTGATTCATTTGATTCCGTTATGGGTCACCATCCTTGTGGCCAGTCGGGATGTGATATTGCTGATGGGAACAGCGGTGGCGCATTTCACAGATTATCGTGTGGACCTTACTCCCACCTTCTTGGGCAAGGGCACGACGTTTCTCCAGCTGGCCTATGTTGTGATGGTCATCTTTCTCAGTTCCCGTCGCATCGATCTCGCCGTCATATTGCCCCTGTTGTTCGGTATGGTCTCCTTCACGTTATTGTCGGGGTTGCATTATCTCTACCGAGGTATTCGGCAAACGAGTGCGATCAGGAGTTAGGGCTCTGTATGACTTAAGCCTGCATGCCCGCCGACCGCGCAGAGATTGTGCATTTGTTTGACAGGTTTTGGGGTGGCCAGTAGACTCGCCGTTAGGTATTCCCGTGAGTCTACAACCGGCCAGGGAGATGGCCACATTGAAGGGTGAGTGTTGCGTATGGCTACCTTTGCGTATGTCGGACGAACCAGATCGGGCGCCGTCAAGAAGGGCGAGCTGAGTGCGAAAACTCGAGATGAGGCGGTGGATCAACTTCGTAAGCAAAGCGTTGTCGTCACGAGCCTTGAAGAAAAGAAGGGTGGCGCGGGCGGATTCAACGTCAATATAAGTTTTGGGTCTGGTCTGACCGATAAAGACCTGGTTGTATTTACACGACAATTTGGCACGATGATTAATGCCGGTCTGCCCTTGGTGCAGTGTCTCGAAATCCTCTCGACCCAGTCTGAGAACAAAGTGTTGCGGGAAACCATTGGGCAAGTGAAGACGCAGGTAGAGGCCGGTTCGACTTTTTCGGATGCGCTACGTCGCCACCCCAAAGTTTTCGACGATCTGTATGTGAACTTGGTGCATGCGGGTGAGGTGGGTGGCTTGCTCGATACGATCTTAACGCGTTTGGCCAAATACATCGAAAAAGCCATGAAGCTGAAAGGGCAGATCAAGTCCGCGATGATCTATCCCTCCGCCATCCTTGGGGTGGCGGCGGTTGTGATCACGGTCCTTATGATTTGGGTCATTCCGATCTTTGCGAAAATGTTCAATGAATTGTCCGGCGGGAAGATGGGATTGCCGGGCCCTACACAGTTGGTCATTGATATCAGCAACATATTTACGTCGTATTGGTGGGTGATGCTACTATGCGCTGGGGCGGTTGTCTTTGGGATGAAGAAATACTATTCGACCGCCCAGGGGCGGATGGCCATCGACAAGCTTCTTCTCAAGACGCCGGTATTTGGGGATCTAATCAGGAAGGCTTCGGTTGCTAAATTTACACGGACTCTCGGAACCTTGCTCGGAAGCGGCGTTCCTCTTCTGGACGGGATGACGATCTGCGCTAAGACATCGGGGAATAAGGTGATTGAAGAGACGTTGATCAGTGCCCGGACCAGCATCAGCGGCGGAAAGACTATCGCCGATCCTTTGGCTGCCAGCGGGGTCTTTCCGAAGATGGTGACGCACATGATTGCTGTCGGGGAGTCCACCGGCGCGTTGGATGCCATGTTAGGGAAAATCGCGGATTTTTACGAAGACGAAGTTGATCAGGCGGTCGCTTCGCTCACGTCGTTGCTGGAACCCATCATGATGGTATTTCTGGGAATTGTGATCGGGTTTATTGTGGTCGCCATGTACCTCCCAATCTTCAAAATGTCGGAAGCCATCGGTTAGAGGGCAACGTTCAGTCCGACCCTCACGCGGAGTTTGGAGCCTCGGGCTCGCATAAGGCGCTACGCCTTCTTTCCGGCCACACCACGCGGCGCTCCGTCGCATGGGCATGACACTTAGGCTTCACATCCGAAGAGAATGAGCAAGACAATCTTTCTTCATGACCCGCCGATTTCCTCCTCACCCAGTGGTCTTCCAATCATGAATGACCTACGGACAAGACTGTATTGGATCATGGGGATTCGAATGACCCTTGTGACCCTAATGCTCGGCCTGTCCCTCGCTTTTCACGTTGCGAAGGGCGGATGGATCGAAACATTCTATGCCTTGATTATCTTCACCTACGCGCTCACGATCCCTTCCGCCATTTTGCTTCGAGTATTTACCTCACCGCCAGCCCTCACCATACTTTTCTGGATACAGGTAGGGATCGATTTTCTCCTTGAAACGATATTGGTTGCCAGGACAGGAGGGATCGAGAGTCCCTTTGCGGTCCTGTATGTCATGACGGTAGCGGTTGCCAGTGTTGTGCCTCGGCGACGAACGGGGCTGTACACCGCCTGTTTCTCCATTATTCTGTTCGGGCTCTTAACGAACCTCCAATTGTATAGTCCAATCGAGGGATGGGGGTGGTTGCCCCCGAGTCGGCTGACTGTGCCTGAAACATTTCAGACGTTCGGCGTCTATGCGCTGGCCTTTCTTGTCGTTGGGATCTTGGGTGGAACACTCGCTGAGCAGCTCCAGCATGCGGATCGATCATTGCGAGAAAAGGAACAGGGGCTGACCCGCCTCCAAGCCTTCCACGAGAATATTGTGCACAGCATCAGCAGCGGCGTGTTTACGGCCGATGCCACTGGGTGCATTACGTCCTTCAATCCGGCGGCACAGGAAGCGATCGGATACTCTATTGCTCACGTGTCCGGGCGTCAGTGGCGCGAAGTATTCAACTGGCATCCTAACCAGCAATCAGACGAGCAATTCAGTCGCATCCTGTCGGCGACAACACGATTTGAAGTGGAATGTAAGCGTGCCGATGGCAACCGTTTGATTCTCGGAATGACCCTCTCCCCATTGCATGAGCGAGGGAAGCAAACGGGTTTGGTTGGTGTGTTCAAAGACTTGACGGAGATTCGGGAGCTCGAAGAGGAGATGCGGCGCAAGGAATGGCTGGCGAGCCTGGGTGAAATGTCTGCAGGGATGGCCCATGAGATTCGGAATCCGTTGGGTGCGTTGGCCGGCGCGATGCAAATGCTTCGAAAAGATGCCGTGGAAGACGAAACCAATCGCCGGTTGATGGACATTGCGATTCGGGAGGCCACCAGGCTCGACAATATCATTACGGAATTCCTTCAGTATGCACGTCCTCCGGCGCTCAATCTCGCAGAGCACGATCTTAACAAAGTACTTGCCGAGACGCTCGATCTCGTTCACCATGAAGCGCGGACACGTTCCAAGATCAAGATTGCCACGTCTTTGGCGACTGGGGCGCTGATGGCCCTTGTCGATCAAGATCAACTCCGGCAGGTCTTCTGGAATATGGCGACGAATGCGTTTGAGGCGATGCCGGATGGTGGACAGTTGACGATCTCGACGAGCTGCCGCCATATCGATGCAGGCGGCCGCAAGGGTGACGTGATCGAAGTGGCATTTCAAGACACAGGGGAAGGTATTCCGACGCAGAACTTGGACAAAATATTTCTCCCGTTCTTCACGACCAAGAAACAAGGGTCGGGGCTGGGTCTGGCAGCGGTGCACCGCATCGTCGATCTGCATGGGGGATGGATGAAGGTCGAAAGTCAGGAGCGTCAAGGCTCACGGTTTGTCGTATGTATGCCGTGTTCCGGGGCGGGCGGGGTACGACTGTGGCATGAGGGGCGGATGCCGTGGAAAAGATCCTAGTTGTTGACGACGAGCGGGGGTTGCGTGAGGTCGTGAGCATCATGCTCAAGCGCGCGGGCTATGCTGTAACCGAAGCATCGGATGGTGAGGAAGCCATCGGTCATGTCGGGAAAGAAATCTTCGATCTCGTCATCACCGACCTTCGCATGCCTAAGGCCGACGGCATGGCGGTGTTAAAAGCGGTGAAATCTATTTCTCCTGAAACCGTGGTCCTTGTGATCACGGCATTTGCGACCGCGGATTCTGCAGTCGATGCCATGAAACAAGGCGCGTACGACTACCTCACCAAGCCGTTCCAGGTCGATGAAGTGCAGTTGATCATCCGCAACGCGTTGGAAAAAAGGCGTCTCTCGGCAGAAAACATTCTGTTAAAGCGTGAGATGGCGAGCCAGTCGTCGTTCGCGCAACTGGTCGGGCAGAGCGAGGGCATGCAGAAGGTGTTCGATGTGGTGCGCAAAGTCGCCGACGCCAAGAGCAATGTGTTGATTTGTGGGGAGAGCGGAACGGGAAAAGAATTAGTGGCGAGGGCAATCCACTATAATAGTATGAGGAGCCCAATGCCCTTTGTGGCGGTAAATTGCAGTGCCGTGCCTGAGACATTGCTCGAAAGCGAACTCTTTGGGCACATGAAGGGAGCCTTTACCGGCGCGATGGCCAACAAGGCCGGGCTGTTCGAAGTTGCCAACGGCGGCACGATTTTTTTGGATGAAATCGGGGATACGACTCCCACGATTCAAGTCAAGCTGCTGCGCGTGATTCAGGAGCGAGAGTTCCGGCGTGTGGGGGGCAATCAGGATGTCAAGGTCGATGTGCGCATTGTCGCCGCGACCAATAAGGACCTCGAAAAGTCCGTGGCTGACGGCTCATTTCGAGAAGATTTGTACTACCGCTTGGATGTCATTCCAATTCGGCTTCCGCCATTGCGTCTTCGGACAGGAGACATCCCGCTGCTCGTGAAGCATTTCCTCGAGAAGTTTTCGCAGGATAGCGGGAAGGCGGTGCCTGTCTTGACATCGGAGGCGATGCATGTGTTGTTGGGGCATGAGTGGCGAGGCAACGTGCGCGAGCTTGAAAACTTAATGGAGCGTGTCGTCACCTTTTCCGCCGGCACGCCTGTCTCGGACGACGACATTCGTAGCTGGCTCCATCGAGTTGTGGTCCCTCAGCAACAGGGTGTGCCTACCGACTTGCCCGAAGACGGGCTGGATTTGGAGGGGCTCATCAACGGCATTGAAAAAGACTTGCTCTTAAAGGCGCTCGAACGGACGATGTGGGTGAAGAAAAAGGCCGCACGGCTTCTCAAACTCAACACACGCTCCTTTCGCTATCGACTAGAGAAGTATGCTATCAAGGGAGGTCGTGATTAATCCGCCGCAGAACACTTCCGACATCACTGTCTTTGCTCCTGCCAAAGTTAACCTGATCCTGCGCATCCTCGACCGCCGCTCCGACGGCTTTCATAATCTCTGGTCGGTCATGCAGACGGTCGCCCTCGATGACGAAGTCCGGATCAGGTTGCGAACTGATCGACCGGATATTCAGCTACGATGCGATGCGACGGATCTGGCTGCAGATCAGACTAATCTCGTATATCGCGCCGCTGCCGCGGTCCTGGCGCAGGCCCAGCAATCGATCGGGCTCGATATCGAGCTGCGAAAGCGCATTCCTATGGGAGCAGGGCTTGGTGGTGGAAGTAGTGATGCGGCAGCCACTATCATCGGGTTGAACTGTTTGTTACAGCTCAAGTGGTCTCCGGCGCAGATGGCAGGTGTCGGGCAATCGTTAGGGAGCGATGTGCCGTTCTTTCTCTTTGCCCCCGCAGCCTGTGTCACCGGTCGGGGAGAAACAGTTCGGCCGGTCGTCGTTGAAGGGACGCGATGGGTCGTGCTTGTGAACCCAGGGTTTGGAGTCAATACCAAGTGGGCCTATCAAGAATTAGCTGCTACGAGGACTTCTGTCAGGTCGCTGTCGCAAGCCCAACAGGAGCTCGACCGACAATCACGGGTGGGTTGGGTCCCATTGATTGCTGCGGCAGAGAACGATTTCGAAGCGCCGGTCTTTGCCGCGCATAGCGCGCTACGAGAGATTAAGCAGAGCTTGCAGGATCACGGAGCCGAGCTCGCGCTGCTGTCCGGAAGTGGAGCGACGGTGTTAGGGGTATTTACGAGCGAAGCGCGCGCACGTCACGCCCAGGCTCAGTTCGTGACTGAGAAGTCCATGAAAGTATTTATCATCCCCACTTGTTCCGGCCCGCTCACCTGGCGATACGCGCGATCACAGTAACCCGTGGTTCGGTTGACAACTCCCCGCACATTCCGCTAGAGTCACACGCCTTAGCTGGCTTCCTCAACAGCGCGTAGCGAACAGAGGTAGGCGGGTTATGATCACGCCAACCGACGCCCGCCGTCGAGACGAACCCAATACGAAATCAGAACGTGACGCACTCGCATCAAGAGACCCTCTGAGGAATCGATGAGCGGAGAGCTGCAGATATTCTCTGGCAACGCGAATCCAGCCCTTGCCCATGAGATATGCGCCTACCTTGGGACCAGGCTCGGGGAGGCGACGGTCGGATCGTTCAGTGATGGCGAGATTCGCGTCAAGATCGAGGAAAATGTTCGCGGCGGCGATGTGTTCGTTGTGCAGTCGAGTTGCCAGCCGGTCAATGACTCTCTCATGGAGCTGTTGATCATTATCGATGCATTGAAACGATCCTCCGCAAAGCGCATTACCGCAGTCATCCCCTATTTCGGCTACGCTCGCCAGGATCGTAAGGATCAGCCACGTGTGCCGATTTCAGCAAAGCTTGTGGCCGATCTGATCAGCACAGCGGGTACTGATCGGGTGCTGACGATGGACCTTCATGCCGGGCAGATCCAGGGGTTCTTCAATCTGCCGGTGGACCATCTGTACGCACTGCCCGTCTTGCTGGATTACATAACCAAGAAAAAGGTGAACGATCTGGTGGTCGTCTCGCCGGATGCCGGTGGAGTCGAACGGGCTCGCGCCTTTGCGAAACGGCTGGAGGCTAGCTTGGCGATTATCGACAAGCGGCGTGAAGGACCGAATCAAACACAAATTATGAACATCATCGGTGACGTTGAGGGCAAGAGCGCGCTCTTGCTTGACGACATGATCGACACGGCCGGCACGATTGTGAAGGGGGCGCAGGCTTGCATGGATCGCGGGGCTCGGGAAGTGTGGACGGCCTGCACTCACGCGGTACTTACCGGACCTGCATTGGAGCGGATCCAGCAATCCTGTCTGAAGCAAGTGATCGTGACCAATTCGATTCCGTTACGGGGCAAAGACCTGACTTGCCCGAAGTTACATCAATTATCGATCGCACCTCTGTTAGGTGAAGCGATCAGACGAATTCACGAAGATGAGTCGGTGAGTTCATTGTTTGCCTAATGTGAGATCGAGGTACCGGAAGACCGGCGAGAAAGGGATAGAGGCCCCATCATGAAGTTCGATTTAGCGGTCACAGTACGTGAGAAAACTGGAAAGGGTGCGGCGCGCCAGCTTCGGCGGGAAGGGAAAGTCCCAGGCGTGTTGTATGGGCAGGGCGAATGTCTGCTGTTAACAATTGAACCAGATCGCCTCGTCAAGATTTTAAAAGCACAGGCGGGAGGAGCTGCGCTTGTGTCACTCACTCTCACCGGTGCGAAGTCGAAACCGAACCGGACCGCGTTGTTGCGCGATTTCCAGGTCGATCCGGTTGAAGGACATATCCTGCATGCGGATCTGTTTGAAATTTCGATGGACAAGCCGATTCGCGTGAAGGTCCCCCTGCATTTGACCGGCGGGGTGCCTGCCGGTGTCAAAGAAGGCGGCATTCTTCATCACAATATGCGCGAGTTGCATATTGAGTGTCTGCCGGCGGCTTTGCCGGACTTCATCGAAGTCGATGCCTCGGGGCTCGCCATTGCACAAGGTCTCCATCTGAAAGATCTGGCCGCCCGCGAAGGAATCCGTTATCTCGATGATCCTGAGCAAATGGTTGTGAGCGTGGCCGCGCCAATGACGGAAGCCAAGCTCGAATCGCTTCTTGCGAGTGGCGCCGCGGCGCCGGAGGGCGCGAAAGAGCCTGAAGTGGTCGCGAAAGGCAAAGTGGCTGGTGAAGCTGCTGAGGGAGGCGAGCCTGCGAAAGCCGGCGCCGCAGCTGCCGCTCCTGATGCGAAAGGCGGCGACAAGAAAGGCGCTGCCGCGCCCAAGGCTGAGAAGAAAGAAGCTGAAAAGAAGAAATAACGTTGCGTCTCATCGTTGGGCTTGGCAACCCTGGTGTTGCCTATGCCCAAACCCGCCACAACGTCGGCATGTGGGTCATCGAGCGGGCCGCGGCTCGGTGGTCTATCCGTCTCGCCAAGCGCGGCACGACTCATCGTGGATCAGGACGGCTTGGGTCTGAACTTTTCGAACTCGCCGGCACCCTCGATTGGATGAACATCACCGGTCCTCCGCTCAAAGGCCTTCTACGCGAGTATTCGCTGACTGCCGACGATCTGATTCTCGTCCATGACGATCTTGATCTCGATCTTGGGCGTCTCCGGATCAAACAAGCCGGTGGGCATGGGGGACATAACGGGATCAAGTCGGTCATCGACGCGATCGGGACACCCCAGTTTGTGCGGATCAAAATCGGAATTGGACGACCGGCTCCGCGTCAGGATTCAGCAGACTATGTGTTGCAGGCGTTCATGAGAGAAGAGATCGAGGTCTTGACTCCCTGTCTCGACCGCGCTGTCGACGCATTGGAATGTCTGATTCATCGAGGAGTCGCGGTGGCGATGAATGAGTTCAATGTGCGAGAGCAAAACAGCACGAATGAGGAATGAGAAATGTGGAATTTAGAGTTGGCTGGTCGGCGTTCTCTACATTCATCATTCCTAATTTCAAATTCAACTTTGGGTTAAAGCATGGGACTTTGTTGCGGCATGATCGGACTTCCGAACGTGGGGAAGACCACCGTCTTCAACGCGCTCACGGGTAGCGGCGCCTTGGCAGCCAACTATCCCTTCGCAACCGTCGATCCCAATACCGGCATCGCCTTGGTACCGGACCCGAGACTCCAAGCTCTCACCGATCTCTTCAAGTCCAAGAAGACGACCTATAGCACGCTGGAAGTCCGCGACATTGCCGGACTCGTCGAAGGCGCGAGCAAGGGTGAAGGCCTTGGAAATCAGTTTCTCGGGCACATCCGCGAAGTCGATGCGCTCCTTCATGTCGTCCGCTGTTTTCAAGGGACGGATGTCGTGCACGTCAGCGGAGGGGTGAATCCTCTTCGCGACATCGGCGTCATTGAAACCGAGTTACTGTTGGCCGACCTCGACACCCTCGATCGGAGGAAGCAAAAGACGGAAAAGAAAGTTCGAGCCGGCGATAAGAAGGCGGCGTTCGAGGTGGCGTTTATCGACAAACTGATCGGATTGCTCGACAAGGGCGAATGGCTGGGCAACCTGACCTACACCCCCGAAGAGCGCGTGGTGCTCGATGAATGTCAGTTGTTGGCGGCGAAGCCGGTGCTCTTCGTGGCAAATGTGTCGGAACAGGCAGGCGCCGATGAGGCAATGGTGAAGGCGGTTCGCGAGTTTGCCGACACACGCGGCGCGCGCGTCGTCACGATCTGCGGCCAGCTAGAAGCTGAACTCTCCACACTTCCTGAAAGTGAGCGGCTGGACTTTCTGAAGGAAATGGGGCTCACGGAATCGGGCCTTGTCCGGCTGACCCGTGAAGCCTACACGTTGCTGAACATTGTGACCTTCTTCACTGCCGGAGAGATTGAATCGCGCGCCTGGCCCATTCCTAAAGGCATGAAGGCTCCTCAAGCGGCTGGCAAGATTCACTCCGACATGGAACGCGGTTTCATCCGCGCCGAGGTCTATCACTACGACGATCTATTGGCTTGCGGGTCGGAAGCCAAGGTGAAGGAGAAGGGACTGTTTCGACTCGAAGGGAAGGATTACATCGTCAAAGAAGCCGACATTGTGTACTTCCGCTTCAACGTGTAGAGGAGCGGCCTCAGGGCGTAAATAAACCCGCCTCATCTCTCAGCGGCTCAACCCCGGTCCCGGAGGTCAATCACGTGCGGCAGGGCGGAACTCGTGCAAGACTGTGCTATGCGATCGCCTTCTGGTTATCGATCGTCATGGGCGGATCATCTCTCGAGGCTGGAGTGTTAAGGCCGGAAACCCTGGTGTTGAGGGGTGGGTTCAGCGGCGGTTCGCCGATCGGCAAGGAGGAGATGGTCGATTTTCATCAAGCGGACCTGGCAATAACTGCGCGGCTTCCCTGGGAGCGGGAAATCGGAACCGGCTGGATTCTGGGGACTCGCCTCCTAGCCTCTGCGGGCATGCTCCGCGGGGCTCAGGAGACCAAGGGATTGTTCACGTTGGTGCCGTTGGACGTCATGTTCGGTCGGAAGGATGGACTGCTCGCCATTGACATGGGTGTGGGTGGGGCATTGGTCACTGACTATCGGTTTGGCCAGCAGAACCTCGGCGGGCCGTTTCAATTCGTGTGGACCTTCGGCGTGACTAGCCGATTCTTAGGCCCGATCGGGGCGGGCTATCATTTTCAGCACTACTCCGACGCGACAATATACGGATCGGATAGCCGAGGCGCCGATCTGCATCTCTTTGAACTCATCTACTGGTTTGGGACAGGCGAATGAACCTACATTGTTCGTCAGCGTTCGATTCTAGGCCGGATCGAAGTCCGCGGCGCGCAAGCTTCGTGGCCCAACCCAACGAGTCCGCAAAGTCGCTCCAAGCACTGGGCGACCCAGCAGAGGCGAGAGTGTGGATGTCGATACCAGTTATGTCGCCTTCGGTATTTGCCTTCGCAATGAGGTCAACCGCCACAGCTGTTTGACGGATGTCAGGAGCCCATGCCGGATGTAAATAATGAAGTAGCTGTGCGCATTTATCAAGTGAGCCATTTCTGACGATGGCAGTACTTCTGGCTCGCAAAGTCGCTTAATCTTTCGGAATGCACCTCTAGCCATGCTAAATGGATTTTTTCTTTTCTTTGTTGGCCCCTCAGCGAGCTGCGACCACAATTCCACATAGTTGGTGATCGTGTATCGAAAGCGAAATCCTAGCTCATCCTTAGGCGCTGCAAGAGGGAATATCGGGGGCATTCTTATTTTCTAGGGCCTGCCCGGGCTCAGAGCGTACTTTGCCGGAGGAGCGGGAACCCACCGAGGCTGAGAAGAGAGGGAAAACTGGAACTGACTGAAGCACCGCGGTCGTTTGACCGCGGCTGAAGGAATTCCAGAAGGCTTCCACTCGACGAAGCCCGGAAGGGTCGATCCGAAGGCAAGGGAGCGGTTGAGCCCTGGCAGGCCATGAGCTGCCGTTCTTGTCCGTTCGGCTCAGGTTCTTTGGCTGCCAAAGGCTGAGGATGGGGTGTCGCGGGAGGTGCGGAAGCGAAGTGCCTCAGGCCGTCAGCATCATTAATTTCCATTAATCCAAGTGATTTCCTTCCCCACCTTCTCACACTTCACGAAAACATCGTAGTAGAATAACCTCAAGCCTCGCTCATGGAGCACACCATGATGCACTTGCGGCGCGTTCGACAGCGACTTTCTCTAAGTCTCCTCCTCCTGCCAGTCTTATCCTTGATTGCGAGTCCGGCACAGGCCGAATGGTACGTGGCGGGGCAAGCCGGATACAGCTTTGCTGATTCCTTGCGCAACGTCACAACGACGGGTCCGTTTAGCGGCATAGAACTGCAAGACTTCGACATGAAGAACAGTCTTGCGTACGGCGGAAAGGTCGGCCTGTACCCTTATCATGGTTCGCTAGGATTCGAGTTGGATGTCAATCACAGTACGCCGCACGTGAAGAATCTTGGCGATAGCCCCGGCATTCATCTGGCGGTGACGAATGTCGGTGCGAACGTCCTGTTACGGTATCCAGGCGCGACTTTCCAACCGTATCTCGGCCTTGGTCCCGGCATTCTGATTTCTCGCCTGAGTCGTTCGGTGGAAACCGAGTCGGACACACAGGTTTCGATCGGGTTCAATTTCCTCACAGGCATCCGCGCATTTGTGACGCCTAATGTGGCGCTGTTTACGGAATACAAATTCACGGATGCGAAGTTTAACTTTAATGGCGCATTTGGTTCGTTCGGGGGATTCGACAGTACCTATAGGGCGCACCAACTATTTGTCGGTGTCTCATACCATTTTTAGGGGAGGGCGCCATGTCGACTCGATGGATGACGTTGCTGATCGGCGGAGTGCTGCTGTTCAGTCTCACGGCCTGTGCAGAGTCGGTGCATCAGACACAGCGAATGGCCATGCTCAGTCAGGCTCAGGAGAACGGGTACGCCAATGTGTATGATCAAGCCAGTCCCTTCTACTCGAGTCCTGGATTCTGGTGGAGCCCCTTTGGGTACTATCCAGGATTTTCGGGATATGGGCCGGGAGGATATGGGCCTGGGTATCGATCAGGGTACCCGTATTATTATCCCCGTTCTGGCTATGCCCCCGGCGGATCGTTTTCTAACCCCGGCGGGCCAAGCTCTCGTCCTTCGCCTCCAGCGAATGCGCCGTCACGAATGTTCAAGCGTCGCTGAGACAACGGATTCATCGGGACTGTTTATTGACACTCTCTCAAGGCCTGTGTTAGCGTCACGCCTTCGCGTCGGCGAGTCCGGCGCACCTACACCTCGCTCCCAACAGGAGCCTGTCGGATAATCCCTTTCGTAGCGAAGCGAAAGAGATAAGGTCAGCTGCAAGGCCGCAGGCCTGAAAAACACCGGAGGCGTATTCTCTGGAAGAATACGTTGAGGATTTTTTCAGGTCGAGAACGAAGCAGATGGCGTTAGATTTTTTGCTGTAGCCGAAGGGGATTGTCCGACAGGCTCCAGGGGGCCTTTGTCCAGGAGGATTGCTGCATGGAGCTCTACGAGTCTCTGTTCATTATTCGTGCGTCTGTCTCCGACCAGGAGACCACAGCCTTGATCGAAAAAATGAAGGCGGTGGCAGAGAAGACCGGCGCGAAGTTCATCAAATCAGAAAACTGGGGTAAGAAGAAACTCGCTTACGAGGTGAAGCGGGAACGGAAGGGCACGTATGTTTACTTCTACTTCAGAGCGCCCAATGTCACGGTCGGCGAATTGGAGCGGTCCTATCGATTGGAAGACACCATCATCAAGTTTTTGACCGTCCATCTCAAAAAAGAGCTGGCGCCGCCACGGCCGCTCGAAACGTCATCAGAGGAGTTTGCCGGTGGCCGGGTTTAACAAAGTCGTTCTCCTCGGAAACCTCACGCGGAATCCTGAGCTGCGGTATACGCCGAACGGAACGCCGGTGGCCAGTTTGGGCCTCGCGGTCAGCCGGCGGTACAAGCAGGGCGATGAATTGA
>JAKDNQ010000487.1 GCA_030456405.1 Nitrospira sp. | reverse complement strand
AAGATTACGCCGGCGCACGACTTCAACGACTTTGAAGCAGGCGAACGGCACGGACTACCGCGCCTTGCGATCTTCGACCATCAGGCCTTACTCGATCCGCAAGGTCTTAAGATTGCCGGCGTCGATCAAGCTGTTATTGAGGCGGTGGCAACCCTTCCCGCGATCAAGGCCCGACCCAAAATCGAACAGCTCTTGAAAGGACGCGGGCTCCTCACGAAAGTCGATGACCATAAAATGGCCATTGGAAAATGTTACCGCTGCAAAACCGTGGTCGAGCCCTACCTGTCTCCACAGTGGTTCGTAAAGATCCAGCCCCTGGCCGGGCCTGCAATCCAGGCCGTTGAAGCCGGACGTATCCGGATCATTCCAGAAGGATGGACGAACAATTATCTGGGATGGATGAGGGATATCAAAGACTGGTGCATCTCCCGGCAGATCTGGTGGGGACACCAGATTCCTGCCTGGTATTGCTGCCACTGCAATAAAGAGCTGATCATTGAGGGTGCTGCAACTGCAGCCTCAGCCACGCGCGCTCCACGATTAACGATTCTCCAAGGGGCGATTCCAATTGTCGGGAAAACCGCGCCGTCAATCTGCCCAGGATGCGGAGGCCGGAAGTTTATTCAAGAACCGGATGTTCTCGACACCTGGTTTTCCTCCGCCCTCTGGCCTTTCTCCACACTGGGATGGCCTGAGCAGACTCCCGATCTCAAGACCTACTACCCGACTTCGACCCTCGTGACGGGCCTCGACATTCTATTCTTTTGGGTGGCCAGGATGATCATGATGGGCCTGAAATTTATGGGCGATGTTCCCTTTCGCGATGTCTACGTCCATGCTCTCGTGCGGGACGCCGAAGGGCAAAAAATGAGCAAGTCGAAAGGTAACGTCATCGATCCGCTGCATGTGATGGAGCAGTTCGGCACCGACGCGCTGCGGTTCACACTCGCATCGATGGCCTCACCGGGACGCGACATCAAACTTGCGGAAGAGCGGATCGAAGGCTACCGCAATTTCGCGAACAAGATCTGGAACGCGGCGCGATTCAGCCTGATCAACCTCGATGGACCACGAACGGCCATTCCGCCGGCCGAACGCACGTTCCCCGACCGCTGGATTCTGAGTCGCCTCAATCATACCATCCAGATGGTCACATCCGAGTTAGAGGCTTATCGGTTCGATCGCGCGGCGAATGCGCTATACCGATTCATCTGGCACGAGTACTGCGATTGGTACCTTGAACTGATCAAACCGACACTCCAACACTTGGCCAGCCCGGACGCGCCGGGAACCAGACAGACCCTCGTAGACACATTAGAGACGACGATGCGTCTCCTGCATCCGTTCATGCCGTTCCTCACCGAAGAAATCTGGCACACGCTCCCCCACCAAGGCGAGAGCATCGTGACTCAGAATTATCCGACCGCTGAATCTACCTGGGCCGCACCGGAGATGGAGGAACGGTTTACACTGCTCGATCAGACCATCGGCATCCTGCGCGCATCCCGCGTGCTGTTGAACTATACGCCGGGGCAGAAGATCACGTTCTACCTCGCGCACGACGAGCCTCAGCGACAGGACCACCTAGACCGCCTCCGAAACTATCTCGCGCATCTCGGTCGCGGCACGGTCGAGCTAGCCCCCGCGACGACGTGGCCGACCAGCAACCTTCTCCGATTGGTGCGAGAAGGCTTATCCGTCGGCATTGCGATCACCGGCGATGTTGATCTCAATAACGCGCTGGATCGGATCATCAAGGAACAGTCCGAACAAACCAAAGAGATCATGCGATTGGAGGGGAAGCTCCGCAATCAGGAATTTACCGCCAAGGCCCCGCCTGAAGTCATTACCGATCACCAGGATCGCCTGAAAAGTCTGCGCCAGGATCACGTCATGCTCGCCAGCAGTGAGCAACAATTGCGCGCCATGCTGGGAACATAAACGATGGTCAGACCTCCGGTTGCCGACATACGACGCGCTGTTCGGTTGGCGCTCCAGGAAGACCTTCCTCTCGGCGACGTCACAACAGCCGCGCTCTTTCCCTCTCCAACACCAGCGCGCGCCCGCATCGTCACCCAACAATCGCTGATCGTTGCCGGCCTTGCTGCAGCGTTGCAAACCTTTCGAACCATCGACGCGTCCCTCGTCGTCTCCATCCATCACCACGATGGAGAACGGGCACAGGAGGGAGAGTGTCTCCTCCAAATTGAAGGCGATGGGCGATCGATCCTGAAGGCAGAACGAGTCGCCTTGAATTTTCTCCAACACCTCTCCGGTGTCGCCACCTTGACGCGACGCTTCTGCGACGCAGTTCGCGGGTATCCTGTGACCATCCTGGATACGAGAAAGACGATCCCGGGCTTACGGGCCCTTCAGAAATGGGCCGTCCTCCTCGGAGGAGGCACGAATCACCGCCGGTCGCTGAGCGACGGCGTCCTCGTCAAAGATAATCAC
>JAKDNQ010000121.1 GCA_030456405.1 Nitrospira sp. | reverse complement strand
GACCTGCGCGCGGAGCCGTGAGGATCTGAGGCGTACTCGTGCAGTACGTGGAGGGTCCGAGGGGCGAGCCCGTAGGCCGAAGGCTTGTCGCAACAGCGGATCGGCGATTGCAGCAGAAGCGCTCATGAATAATGCGGGCTAGTTCTCTGGAGCTTCGACGATGTGATTCTCAAACCTGGTGCAGCCTTCGGCGAGCAGCCGATTGGTCAACATTTCTCCAGGCCATTCGATGGGTAAGTCGGCCGTGAAGATCCATACATCCGGAGAGGTCCAGACGGGACCGTGGTCTTCGGGAAGTTCGGGATCGAATAAGTCTGTCCAGACCGGCATATAGACACCGTTCCCGCATTGCGTATGGAGATGCACGATTGTGCGTCCACGGACGAGTGGGTCCAGATCGCGCCATACCGCTGCAGTTTCATCCGCCAACCGGTGGAGTCGCACGGCATTTTGCGCGTCGAACATGGCATAGGCCGCGTACACCGGCGCTTCAATCATACCAGGAGCCAGTGCCAACTCGGGACATTGCTCCACAAGGCCTTCAAGGAGCGCTCGGCGGTGCCGGTCCTCGAGTGAATCGGGCAGTCCTGAGTCGGCCACACCGATCAACTCAAAAAAGAGAAAGGCTGTGCTTTCAACAGGCGGATGGAGCCGAGCGGCAATTGACGTGGCACGCTGGGAGTCCGCCACCATGCTCAAATGGTCATTCAAACCCTGGAGACTGAGCGGTTCAAGTGTAGAATCGGTCAACAGGCGAGACTCCACACGCACCATCGTCCCGGCAGAAAGCCGAAGATGCCGGTGCAACAGCTCCGCCGTTGCAACTGGGTCGATCTTCAACTTGAGAGGATGGGCCAGATTGGCTTGGAGAGGAAGCTCCAACGCCGCCATAATGGCATAGGACAGCTTTTCATCGGCTGGTCCATCAATGAGCACGGAACAGGAGGCCTCCGCGAGAAGATCGAAGAGCCATTCCGCCATGTCCTCGTCCAACGCTGCCAACACAGTTAAGAGATCGTATTCCCGCCCTTGCTCCAAAAAAGCTTGCAGCGTATCGATCGCCGCTTCGGTATCGCCATGGTCATGGCGCCGAGCGTTGATCATATGGACAAGATCTCGGGTGAGGGGATCAGGGCGAGACCAACTCAACATATCGACAGACTCCTACCACACCATCCACCATCGTGATCCATGTTGCCAAAATTTTCCCGTGGTAGCAAGCGCTCAAATAATTTATTCCCACGACGTGTTGGCCACCGACTGCGCAGCTTACGGCTCACGATCCAATCACCTTCACCAAGACTCGTTTTCGCCTTTGTCCGTCGAACTCGCCGTAGAAAATTTGTTCCCATGGGCCGAAATCCAACCGACCTTCGGTAATCGCGACCACGACTTCTCGCCCCATCAATTGACGCTTGATGTGGGCATCGCCGTTGTCTTCTCCTGTCTCGTTGTGCTCATAGACCGCTCCTTGAGGGACGAGCCCTTCCAGGAACCGGTCATAGTCCTTGAGTAAGCCTGGTTCATCGTCGTTAATGTACACACTCGCCGTAATATGCATGGCATTCACCAGCACAAACCCGTCTTGGACGCAGCTCTTCTTGATCGCCGCCTCTACTTGACGGGTGATATTGAGGTAGGCGCGCCGCGTCTTCGTCTCGAACCAGATTTCTTCGCGATAGGATTTCATAGCTGTCGATCAGTGGGCTTTCATTCTGCCGAACTGGACGTTCGAGATGCAAGCGCGCTCTTTGTCTGCCCCAAGTCCTCGATGAATCTCTCTGACGCAGACTGCATGAAATTCGTGAAAGAGAATCAATCAGGCGGCTTCCAGTATATAATGGCACGATGTCGGCCAAGAAAACGACCACGCCTCTACGTCCACCACAATTTCCACGACTTCGACTTTCATCTCAAGCCAACATCGTCATTCGCGCCCGCTATCTGGCCAGGAACATGGCTGGGATGATCGTCGAAACGCCAAGGCAACTATTCTGGCGCGTCGCGACCGATATCGCGCAGGCTGAACGACTCTATCCCCCTGCTAGCCGGCTGCCCCATGCGGCTCAGCGCTGGTATGAGAGCATGGCCCGGCTCGACTTTCTCCCCAATTCGCCCACGCTGATGAACGCCGGGCGACGACTCCAGCAACTCTCCGCCTGTTTCGTGCTGCCAGTCGAAGACTCTCTGGCCTCTATTTACGATACCTTGAAACATCAAGCCCTCATTCACCAATCGGGCGGCGGAACGGGATTCTCGTTTAGCCACGTACGCCCTCACGACGACCAGGTCGCGTCGTCGAATGGTGTGGCGTCCGGGCCAATTTCCTTCATGCGCCTCTTCAATCTCTCGACAGACGTCATCAAACAAGGCGGAACCAGGCGCGGCGCAAATATGGGCATCCTTCGTATCGACCACCCGGACATTCTCGATTTTATCGCGCTCAAGCAGGTACCGACCGAAATGACGAACTTCAATCTCTCTGTCGGCATCACCGATTCATTCATGCAGGCCCTCGAGCGCCGCCGCAGCTATACCTTGATCAATCCCCATACCAACACACCAACAGGGAGGCTCCCGGCACAGCTCGTATTCAATCGGCTCGTCGACGCCGCTTGGGCCAGCGGCGAGCCAGGTCTGATCTTTCTCGATACCATCAATCGCGCCAATCCTACTCCTCGCCTTGGCGCAATCGAATCGACCAATCCCTGCGGTGAACAACCGTTGCTGGCCTATGAATCCTGCACCCTTGGCTCCATCAATGTAGCCAATTTCATCGCGCAATCGGATGCAGGCCCTATCATTGACTTCACCCGATTAGCCGAAGTCATCTCCCTCGCCGTACGCTTTCTCGACAACGTGATCGATCGCAACTGCTTCCCACTTCCTCAGGTCGACCGGATGACGAAACAGACGAGAAAAATCGGTCTAGGGATTATGGGCTTCGCCGACTTGCTCATCGCCCTCAATATCCCCTACAGTTCTGAAGCCGCCCTCCTCACAGCGACGACTCTCATGGAGTTTTTTCAATCACGCGCCCACCTGGCGTCAGTGACGTTAGCCGATGAACGGGGAGTCTTTCCTGCCTATCGAGGCAGCCGCCTTCAAGGGCTTCACCGACGACAACGCAACGCAACCGTCACCACGATTGCGCCGACCGGCAGCATCAGCCTGATCGCTGGCTGTTCACCCGGCATTGAACCGTTATACGGCGTGCACGAGATCCGCCGCGTCATGGATGGCGTCGTGCTCACCTCGATTCATCCTGCTTTTCTCCGGCACGCGCGTAAACTCGGCCTCGACATCGAAACACTTCGGCCCGACCTGAACGCTTCCCCCTCAATTCAACATATGACTCAGATCCCCGAACACTTACGCCGACTCTTTGTCACAGCGCACGATGTTTCTCCCGCGCAACATGTGCGTATGCAGTCGGTATTTCAGCGATATAGCGACAGCGGAGTCTCGAAAACCATCAATTTGCCAGCCATCACAAGCAAAGCCGAAGTGGCCGAAGCCTTTCTTCTCGCCTACCGGCTCGAATGCAAAGGCCTCACCGTTTTCAGATCGGGCAGCAGAGAGCAGCAGGTCTTTTCCTGTAGTCCGACGCAGCCCTGTTAAGACATGTCGACACACGCAGGATTCCTTGATAAAATTGACAGCACTCGACGATGGTGATAGCTATTTCTACAGATGAATCCCCGTAGCATTGATTGTTCAGCAGGGAGGTGCTCGATGGGTGCGCTTGTCGAGAACATGACATCGGCATGGAGTCCTTTTAACTGGACGATTTGCTTTGCCCGCCAACCGGAGCCAGATCTGGAGTTCACCGAAGAAGAACTCGATCAAACGAACACCATGAACGCAAGAGGCCCAATGAACCCTCAGAAGAAATCTGGGGGAGGCAGCCCGATTCTCTGGGTACTTGTCCTGGCTCTTGTCGGCGGCATCGCGTATCTCTCGCTGGAACCGGAAATAGTGACTGAATGGCTGAGCCCCTACCTGGGGGAGAGTACTCCGCCACCAATGGCCATGAAACCGAATCCGGCAGCCCCGGCGCCGATGGTCGAACCGCCACAAGCCGTGGTCACTCCGAGCAACGACGCCTCAGCTCCCTTAACCCCGGCTGCTCCTCCTGCCGCTGCCGTCACTCCTGTGGCTCCCGCGGTCATTCCCCCACCCCAAACAGCAGCAATACGCGTGGCCCCGGGGGCGCCGTCATCCGAACCGATGTTCAGTGAAGGACAGAAGGTGACCGTCACAGGAGATAACCAGGCTTCCGACGGAAACATTTCGTTATATGCAGAATCATCGAGCAACAAGCCTGGGCCAATCGTTCGTCTAGGAGTCTCACTGACCGTCATGGACGGTGATTTACAACCCGGTGGCTGGGTGTATTTGGTGCGCACCGACGAAGGCGCCATGGGCTGGGTATCAGAAAAACGGCTTCGCTTGAAGTTCTAACCTTCCAACGTTCTCTCATACGGGCCACACAGACCAGACATATTCTCGCCTATTCAGGCGAGATCCCTGTGCTATAATCCACCCGGTTCATATCCCATAACCATACCCGCATGATCGAGACGATTCCATGGCGACACTCGCAGCGATGATCTTTGACTTTGACGGTGTGATTGCGGACACCGAGCCTCTTCATTTTTCCAGCTTCCGCCAAACGCTGGCTGAAATCGATATCGAGCTGACTGAATCCGATTACTACGCCAATTACTTGGGGTACGACGATCGGGGCTGTTTTATCGCGGCACTCACCGCGCACCAGCATCCCACAGACCCAGCGACCGTCACACAACTGATCCAACGAAAAGCCCATGCCTATCTCGATTCGGTCAGAGAGCGCCAAGTCATTTTCCCAGGAGCATGTGAGTTCGTGCGTGAATCCGCGGCGGCCTATCCCTTGGCGATCGCCTCCGGGGCCCTCCGCCATGAAATCGAGGTGATCCTCGAACAGGCGGGGCTCCGAAAAGAATTTCTTCACATCACCAGCGCAGAAGACGTGACCAGAGGAAAGCCCGATCCACAACCCTTTCTCCATGCTCTCAACGGGTTGAATCGACAACACCCTGAGCACGCCATCACCGCTGGATCCTGCTTGGTTATTGAGGATTCGATCCCAGGTATCCGCGGCGCACAAACCGCCGGGATGAAAGTCCTTGCCGTGGCCAACACACACAGGGTTCAAGATCTGCAAGAGGCCCATGCGGTTGTCCAAAACCTTTCGCACATGCGCCTGAACGACCTTCGCGAACGGTTGTGGCCGGCCGCTTAAGAACCAAATGGTATGAGAATCTGTTCTTTGCTTCCCAGTGCGACCGAAGTGATTGCCTCGCTCGGCCTCTGCGATGAGTTAGTCGGGATCAGTCATGAGTGCGACTATCCACCATCGATCAGACACCTGCCCATCATGGTTGAGCCGGTGATTCCTCCTCATGGACTGGCCAGCGCCGACATCGACACACGCGTTCGTCAGCTTGTGGCCTCAGGACAGCGCCTCTATCGGCTGAACGACGAGCTGTTGCGACAGGTTGAACCGGAACTCATCCTGTCTCAAGACCTCTGTCATGTCTGCGCCATTACGCCGGACCAACTCCAGAACGCCATTGACTCGATGCCTCGGCAACCAACCGTCCTCACGTTAAACCCCAGCTCGGTCCTCGATGTGATCGACGATGTCGTGCGGATCGGTGACGCCGCAGGCCGGTCAATGGAGGGACATCGGCTCGCCGCGCGCTTACACGATCGGCTCGATGCCGTGCACCGTCGGCTCCAGACCGTCTCGCATCGCCCTCGTGTGGTCTGTATCGAATGGCTCTCTCCCTTGTACGTCGCAGGCCATTGGGTTCCTGAAATGGTTCAACGAGCCGGGGGCCAGGATGTCCTCGCGGAGCCCGGAAATCCTTCGCGAGTCGTGACATGGAATGAAATCTTGGCTGCGGCACCAGAGGTCCTTCTTGTTATGCCCTGTGGTTTTTCCGTTGAAAAAACTCATGCGGAATTACTTCAATTGATGCAACATCCCGATCAATGGCAACTTTCTCCCGCATTGGCCGCACACACATACCTGGTCGACGCCTCTTCCTATTTCAGCCGGCCAGGCCCTCGATTGATCGACGGCATTGAACTGCTGTCGGCTATCCTCCATCCACAAGACCATGACCACATCCATGAATCCATCGCCTGCCGGCTTGGACCATTGGCGATTCATCAACATCCATGACTTCACACTCCGTCGCCGACGCGCAAGCCTACTGCACAGCCCTCACCAAGAAGAGCGGAAGTAATTTCTATTATTCCTTTCTCTTCCTGCCGAAGATACGGCGCGCCGCGATGTACACCGTCTATGCGTTCTGCAAGGAAGTCGACAATGCCGTCGATGAACCGCCGGCAGGAAGCAATCCCCGGGAGGAACTGCGACGATGGCAGGCCGAACTCGAAGCGGCCTACCACGGCGCGCCGAACTTCCCGGTCACCATCAGTTTGGCCGAACATGTGAGACAGCTCGCCATTCCACAGACCTACTTCGATGAACTGATCAAAGGGGTTGAAATGGATCTGACAGCGTCACGGTACGCCACGTTTCAAGACCTCTCGCTCTACTGCTATCGTGTGGCGTCGGTCGTGGGATTGATCTGCCT
>JAKDNQ010000486.1 GCA_030456405.1 Nitrospira sp. | reverse complement strand
GCGACGATACGCGGCTTCATACTGTCTCCTTCCAGTGAATGATTAATTTTAGTTTGACCAGCGCATGAATGTTGTTCATCGTCCATCTCACGACCGAGGTCATACTGGGGGCATGTCCTGATGCCACAGGCCTGCGGACCATTGGATTTTCGGCGGTCGGCATGGTTTTTCCACAGCCTATCAGTGATAATGGCCGCTCTCGGTCCGTGCTGCCGCCTCATCGTCTCCCTGCCTGGACTGGCCGAAGGCAGCTTCTTCTAGGTCTTTCTTCGTCTTGGGATTGAGCGCCTTCATCTGATCGAGTTCTTTCGACGTCAGTTGAGGGAGATGGCGAATGAAGTGAACCAGCTTCCAACTCCCCATGTCTTGCGCTGAGTCTCCCTTTCCCCATGCCGGCATCGCGGTGAAGCGAATGCCGTGGTGAATGATCCAGAAGATCTCACCGTCCGACATCGATTGCGTGTCGGCCAATCGTAAGTCAGGCGCCCGCGGGTACACGTTCTTGCCGATAGGAGTCTGGCCGCTGCCGTCGTTGGCATGGCAGGTCGCGCAGTGATCGGCGAAATGCGCCAACGCCTCTTTCATGACGTCGGGACTCGACAAGATGGGATTCTGCGCCTCTCGATTCTCGATCGGAATGGCGAAATGACGAATCTGGCGCGCCATGAACACCTCAATCGCATGGGGCCCCGTCTTCGCGCTAAAGCCGGTGGTGAACAATTGGTAGCCGAGCCATATTCCAACCGCGCAAACTGCGATCAGACTCAGGAACGCGAGTGTGAATAGTTTTGAGCCTGCCGTCATCGCCGGAGGTGTCCTTCCTCAAAGATTCTTCCGCAACCGTACAACTCGGCCGATCTGAACCAACTCTTTCTATACCTATCCAGCGCGCGGACTAGTCCAATATTGCAATTGGTGATCGCCCAACCGGGAGGGGCACGGTCAACCAATCACCCCACTCGATACCCCAGGAAATCTGTCCAGGGCCTTCGAATGCTTCTTGCGCTGTGGTCGAACAACGAGCACAGCACAGGTCGCGTGCTGCACCACCCGCGTCGACACGCTCCCGAGAAGAAACCGGGCCATGGCACCCAGCCCTTGAGCCCCTATCACGATCAGATCGGCATCGTGCTTGACTGCCGCCTTCAGGATCTCTTCCGCAGGATTCCCAAGCTGATACACAGGCTCGGCTGTAAATCCCGCCTTGATCAGCTTTTGCACGCTCTGGTCGATGAATCTGAGGTCGGCTTCCGTCAGCTCCGGAGACTTGATCCCCGGGATCGTCGAGGTGATCGTGATGGGGGCCAAATAGAGCGGCGCCATCACATGGACCACGCTCACATGAATCGGCGCGCGCCTGCTCTTGCCGGTTGAACGATCAGGCTGAAACCTGGTTAGCACAAACTCCATGGCTGTGGCCGATGCGTCCGATCCATCGATCGCGATGATTATTCGCCGCACCGGCGCCGCCGCCCCCTTGACGACAAGCACCGGGCAGGTCGCATGCTGGATGAGTTTCGTCGACACGCTGCCGAGCATGAAGCGGTCGAGGGCGTCGAGGCCCCGACTGCCCACCACCAGGAGCCCATCCCGTTTGGGTGCGCCTTTCAAGATGATCGGGGCGACTGTCCCTTGTTCCTTGCGAACCGTGCCCCTAAGTTTCAGCAACGCCAGCTGCTGCGTGGCCTTCTTGAGGGTTCGTGTCGAGTACGATTCAATGCGCCGAATCTCTCGCGGCGACAGAAACGACGCGCGGTATGAGTGGATATCGAACACATGCAGCGCGGTCACCCTTGGCGGCGTGACGAACGGCAGCTTGGCCACCCAGTTCAGCCCCCATTGGCCATACTTCGATCCATCTGTCGCCACCAGTACATGCATGGTGCGTTTCCTTTCGATTGAGTTGGCCTTGCGTGTGAGCCAGCTTGCTGAAACCGCAGAATCTCCTCGGCCGTAATCTTGCTGAGGTCTTTGCCTGCTTCCAATGCCCATATCACATTAAAGTCATTGATGAAGCCGAGATACTTGCCCTGGCGATCTACGACAGGAGCGCCAGTCGTATGACTGGACACTAAGGCCACCGCAATCGTCAAGCCATCCTGGTCTGCCTGAAACGTCAAGGCATTCGTCGTCACGATTTGTCCCACGGTCTTCAATCCTCCCGCTGGCACGCCAGCGATGCTCATGGTTACCTCCTTCATCTTGGTGAATGTTCATTTCGCTGTACTCGAAACAAGCAACGGCCGCGGCTGGCTCTCTTACAACGCCACGGTCGATCCACAGTGCATGTCTTCACGATCATCTTGTGCTTCAAAGATTCTTCCGCAACCGCACGACTCGACCCCAGATTCGCTGGTGTTTCGTCACGGAGAGGTCTTCATACCGCCGATTGAGCGGGTGAAGAATCGTCTGCCCGCCGACTTCCTTGAGCTGCCGTAACAGGGCTCCTTCTGGGCCACCGGCC
>JAKDNQ010000485.1 GCA_030456405.1 Nitrospira sp. | reverse complement strand
TTGGCCACAGCCATTTTGCCGACACTCTCGGCGCAGGCTGCGCGCGGGGCGATGGACGAATTGCGGAAGACGTTAGGATTCGGTCTTCGCATGATTCTCTTTATCATCCTGCCGGCAATGGTGGGCCTCATCCTCTTGCGTCAGCCGATCATCCATCTGTTCTTCGAGCACGGAACGTTTACGGCGCACGATACGGCCGAGACCGCGTTGGCGGTGCTCTGCTATTCGGTCGGCCTCTGGGCCTTCGGCGGGGTCCGTATCATTGTCTCAGCTTTTTATTCGTTGCAAGATACACGCACGCCGGCCATTTCTGCGGGGATCGCCGTTGCGGCCAACCTTGTCTTCTCGCTCCTGCTGATGTCGTCTCTGGGCGCGGCAGGGCTGGCGTTGGCCACCGCCCTTGCGGCGATGGTGAATGGAGGTATCTTGATCGCAGTACTAAACCGACGATTGGGCGGCGTGGAGTGGAGCACTGTGGGGCGATCATTGCTGCGTGTGCTGGCCGCATCCGTACCCTTGGGCGTAGTTTGCGCGTGGGTCGCGGCGTCGCAGATTTGGACCCATCCAGGTGAGTGGGTCGAAAAATCTGCCATGCTTGTTGTGGCCATTGGATTGAGCGCTGGATGTTATATGGGTGTCCATGCCATGCTCCGGTCCGAAGAGCTCGGTCTGGTCTGGGGAATGGTCAGACGAAAACTCAAACGAGGAGCGGCCTGAACAATGGGCAAGCAACAGTCTTCACCCTCAGCACTCACGGTTCGACAAGCTCACCGTCCCGAGCTAGGTCGAGGGACCCCTTACCACTCACGGGTCACGGCCTGTGTCTTCCGCACGCCCTGGGGCTGGATGGGTGTGTCAGAAACGGCGAAGGGGATCGACGCAGTGGTATTGCCGAAAGCTTCGCGGCAGGCGGTATTGTCAGAGTTGGGATTACCCTCAGCGAAGGTACTGGAGGGTTGGATTTCTCCACGATTGCGTGAGGCGCAGGCGCAACTGCTTGGTTATCTGGCTGGAACGCGCCGGTCCTTCGACTTGCCGTTGGATCTCTCGCGCGGGACTGGTTTTCAGCAGAAGGTCTGGCGGACTCTTCAACGCATTTCCTATGGCCGCCTTCGATCCTATCAGTGGGTAGCGGCCCGTGTCGGAGGGAGCCAGTATGCCCGTGCCGTCGGCAATGCGGTGGGGGCGAATCCGATGCCGATCGTGATTCCTTGCCATCGGATTGTGGCGCAGGATATGTCGCTGGGCGGATTTTCATGCGGTTTGCCCACAAAACGAAAGCTGCTCACGCTTGAAGGAACCCTGGCAG
This sequence comes from Nitrospira sp., assembly GCA_030456405.1. The sequence continues at coordinate 1,156 of JAKDNQ010000485.1, read as the reverse complement.
AGCTTCGTCCAGAACGATCATAAAGATGAAAGCCGTGATTCAGCGGGTGAGTAAAGCGTCGGTTCACATTGAGGGTAAGGTCGTCGGACGGATCGAATCCGGTCTCCTGGTCTTACTGGGTGTGGCGAAGGATGATGGAGAGACGGACGGACATTATCTCGTCGAGAAGATCCGCACGCTCCGGATTTTTTCCGATGCGCAGGGGAAGATGAACCGCTCGTTGGGCGACATCGGGGGATCGGTCCTGCTGGTGTCCCAATTTACGCTCCTCGGAAGCACGGCGAATGGCCGTCGTCCGAGCTTCGATGAGGCGGCGCCTCCGGATGAAGCCAAGCGATTATATGAAGGAGTGGCAACCGACTTGCGGGCGCAAGGGATTCCGGTTCAAACGGGCATCTTCGCCGCCCATATGCAGGTTGAATTGCTGAACGACGGGCCGGTGACCTTTGTGCTGGATAGTCGAGGCGTGATGTAGTTCCTGCCCAAGCTCAAGTCTGCTTCGTGAAGACCGATAGAAAGATCAGCGGGGCGATATCGTCACGCCGATCATCGTCTGCTATACTGAGTACGTGCGCATTTAGAATGTGTGAGAGGTGGATATGCGAACGCAGGTTCCGCCACGACATCCGCTCCGCCAGCTCTTCGGCGCTCTGACCGAGAAGAGTTTCACGGAACATCTCGGGTGGCCCGACCCGAACGTCACCAGATACGTCTCCGACCTACTCGTTGATTTTACCCACACAGACCACCTGTATAAAATCAGAAATCAGCAAGGCCAACCGGTCGATACGGTGGTGGATCTCTTGTTCGAGTCGGAAGTATTGCTCCAGGCCCAGTCGATGGATCGTGAACGGGATGTGCATCGGCATATCGGCGATTTTACGCTCTTCATGGCAGGACTGTTTCCAGAATATCTCCGCCGGCTCAAAACGGCCGGATTGATCTACCATAAGGATTTCCTTGTGGACTATATGAAGACAGGAAAGCGCTCCTACGGGATTGTCGCGCAAATGGCCGATAGCCCATCAGGCGAAGAGCCGCCTCTGTTCCGAAAACTCTCCGACAACTTCGAGCTCTGCGTCACCGGCCTGGGATTCGTGCGGTCCGATCTGGATCGCATGAAAGATCCGGCCTATCGGCAGGTTCGGAATCTTCT
>JAKDNQ010000120.1 GCA_030456405.1 Nitrospira sp. | reverse complement strand
CTCGATTGGTCATTCCGGGCGATCTCTCTGCTGCTGCATTTTTCATCGTGGGGGCGACCATTGTCCCTGGTTCGGATGTAACCATTCAACAGGTGGGGGTCAATCCTACCAGGGTCGGCTTGTTGGACGTGATGACGAGAATGGGTGCAGATATCGAACTGTTCAATAGGCGTGAAGAGGGAGGGGAGCCGGTTGCGGATATTCGAGTGAAGTCTGCCAGGCTGCGTGGAGTGGACATCGGGCCTGATTTGATCCCGCAGACGATCGATGAATTCCCCATTCTATGTGTCGCGGCTGCAGTGGCAGAGGGTGATACAATCATCTCCGGAGCCCAGGAATTGAGAGTGAAAGAGAGCGATAGGATTGCCACAGTGTCGGCAGAGTTGCGTGCGATGGGGGCACAGGTGACGGAAAGGCCCGACGGAATGATTGTGCGAGGTCTTGGTACAGCGGAAGGCAATGGTCGATTGCAGGCTGCGCGTGGCCACAGCCACGGAGATCACCGGGTAGCGATGTCGTTGGCCATTGCAGGCTTGACCGCTTCGGCTCCAACCTTGATCGACGAGGCAGCTTGTATCGAGACATCGTTCCCGAACTTTCATCGCACACTCTTGGAATTGTCAGGCGAGCGCCGGTGACGGCTATGACTGCGGAGACATGACGTGGGATCTGTTGCAGAGAAACAGGGGGTGAGAGGACTAATCGTTGCAATCGATGGTCCGGCCGGTGTCGGTAAGAGTACCGTGGCCAAGTTGTTGGCTTCTCGATTGGGTTATCTGTACCTTGATACAGGCGCCCTCTATCGCGCGACGGCATGGGCCGTCATTGAGTCTGGCCTGGATCCAGCTGATGTTGAGGGAGTCGAGGCTTTGTTGTCTAGGTTGTCGCTCCACATGCAGTTTCAACAGGGAGTCGCCACAGTATTCGTCAATGGCAGGGATGTGAGCGGCGACCTCCGAACGCCTGAGGTGTCGGCCGCGGCCTCTGTGGTATCGGCAATTCCCGAAGTTCGAGCCTGGCTGTTGCCTATCCAGCGAGAAATCAGTCAAAGTGGAGCTGTGGTGGCAGAGGGGCGGGACATAGGGACGAAGGTTTTCCCTTCAGCGGATGTGAAGTTTCTTCTCGAAGCGGATCCTACGGTGAGGGCACAACGCCGACATCGGGAACTGGTTGCGGCGGGACATTCCGGAGCGCTGGAAGAGACGAGCGCCGATTTGGCAAGCCGTGATACGAGGGACCGTTCTCGCTCGATCGCGCCGTTGGTTCCTGCTGAGGATGCCCGGTTTATTGATACCTCAACGTTATCCATCACAGAAGTGGTGGACCAGATGATGGCTGTGATTGCGGCCAAATTGTGAGTTCGGTTGTCTATGGCATCTTGTGGGGCCTCGTCAGGACTATCGGCTGGTTGTGTTTTCGATATCGAGTGGTTGGCGCAGTTCCCCGGAACGGAGGGTTTATCGTTGCGGCTAACCATGCTAGTTATCTGGATATTCCCCTCCTGGGTTGTGGGATGAGCCGGCGGGCCCGGTATTTGGGGCGTAGCGATCTCTTTCCGGTTCCGGGCCTAAAGGCGATATGTCAGTGGTTGGGATGGATTCCTCTGCGGCTCGGCAGGGTGGACCGTGACGCATTTGGTAAGGCGGTCGCTCTCATCAAGGAAGGAAAAGTCGTGGTGATCTTTCCTGAAGGGAGTCGTAGCCAGGATGGCCGGTTACAAACCGCCAAACCGGGGATTGGAGTGATTGTCGCGCAGACGGGATGCCCTGTGGTTCCGGCCTATCTCAAAGGCACGTACGATGTGTTGCCGTCGGGAGCCATGTGGCCGCGCTTCCGTCCCGTGACCGTGTTCTATGGAGAGGCTCTCATGTTTCCGCCGAATAAGGAGGGTGGAGATACCAAGCAGTTTTATCAAGAAGTCAGTCGCACCGTCATGGATCGCATCGCCTCCTTAGGCGGCGTGGAGTCTCCGAGCCAGCAGTCCAGTGCCGGCATTTGCAAGGCTGAGTGAATGCCGGTGTATAACCATCAGCACCCGACTTCAGTCGGAAGAGTAGGATTCTCATCATGAGTACGGTTTTGCCATCGAGTGACCAGCAGTTAGACAGGGCAGCCTTAGCAGCCTTGTACGAGGAAACGTTCAAAAACCTCGAGGAAGGCACCATTACGGAAGGCCGCGTCGTTGCCGTGACCAAAGACAAGGTGATCGTGGACATCGGCTACAAATCCGAAGGGATGATTCCGAACGATCAGTTTTCCACCGAGGAACGCCAAAACGTCAAGGTGGGCGATCGGCTTCAAGTGTATATCGAGGAGTGCGAAGACGCCGACGGCAATCTGGTTCTTTCCAAAGAAAAAGCCGACAAGATGAAGATCTGGGAGGAGCTGGAAAAGCTCTTCAACGACGGCAAAAGCATCGACGGGAAGATCGTCGCACGGATCAAGGGCGGTATGATGGTCGATATCGGAGTGAAGGCGTTTCTGCCTGGCTCACAGATCGACCTGCATCCCGTGCGGGATCTTGACGGGTTGATCGGGCGTACGTTTCCTCTCAAGATTATCAAGATCAATCATCGGCGCGGCAACGTCGTGGTATCCAGGCGTGTGCTCCTGGAAGAAACGCGGGATTCAAAGCGGAAGACGACTCTCTCGACATTGAAAGAAGGGCAATTGGTCCAAGGCGTGGTGAAGAACATCACGGATTACGGGGCGTTCATCGACCTCGGTGGCATCGACGGGCTGCTCCATATTACGGACATGTCGTGGGGCCGTGTCGGCCATCCGTCGGAAATGTTCAACATCGGCGATAAGGTGGAAGTGAGCGTGCTCAAGTACGATCGAGAGACCGGACGTATTTCACTCGGCTTGAAACAAAAGAGCGCCGATCCTTGGACGGGCGTGGCCACTAAGTATGCGATCGGTACCCGTGTTCGAGGTCGTGTCGTGAGCCTGACCGACTATGGGGCGTTTATCGAGCTTGAGCCTGGGGTCGAAGGGCTCGTGCATGTCTCTGTGATGTCATGGACGCACGAGGTACGCCATCCATCACGCGTGGTGTCCATTGGAGATCAGGTTGAAGCCGCCGTGCTAAACGTGGATACGGCGAGCAGAAAGATTTCCCTCGGCATGAAGCAGACTGCGCCGAACCCCTGGGATATGGTGGAAGGAAAGTATGCCATCGGGACGCACATTGAAGGAAAGGTGAAGAGCCTGACCGACTTCGGCGCATTCGTCGGACTCGAAGAGGGCATCGATGGATTAATCCACATTTCTGATATGTCGTGGACGAAACATATCAAGCATCCCTCTGAACTCTTCAAGAAGGGGCAGAAGGTCGAAGCCGTGGTCTTACGGATCGACAAGGAAAAGGAGCGGCTCTCGCTCGGATATAAACAACTCAAGGGTGATCCATGGGACGATGAGATTCCAAGCCGTTATGCGGTTGGAGATGTCGCGGTCGGGAAGGTCAGCAAGGTTGCCGACTTCGGTATCTTTGTCGAATTGGATGGGGGCGTTGAAGGGTTGATTCACATCAGCGAGGCAGGTCTCGATCCGCAGGCCAAGCTCGAAGAGAAATTCAAGCTGCAAGATGAAGTGACGGCCAAAATCATCAAGGTCGATCGTGAAGAGCGAAAGATTGCGCTCAGCTTGCGCGATCACCAGATGGATTCCGATCGCCGGACAGTCGATGAATATCATGCCACGCAAGGCGCTTTGGATCAAAGCCTGGGTCGTGCCGCGAAGCAGAACCGGAAGCGAGGACAAGACGAGGACGAGAAGTAGGTCAGGCCATCAGACCGCAGCAACCGTGGGCCTTCGCACCCTCGGTGCTATGAGCAACGCATCGAACTATGAGTGACGAACCATCAGGAAGGCCGGCCAAGCGTGGAATAGTGCGTCGAGCGCTTTGGGCGCTCGGCATCGGACTTGGCTTGCTCTTTCTCATGAACCTGTTTTTCCCCGACCTCGACTTTTCGATGGAGGATCGGGTTGGATTAATACGTATTGAAGGGGTTATTGTCGATGCGCAATCTACAATAGGCGAATTGAAGCGTTTTGCCGAGAACCCTTCCGTGAAAGCGATTGTGTTGCGGATCGACAGTCCCGGCGGCGGGGTGGTGCCGTCGCAAGAAATTCATGATGCCGTCCAGCGGCTTCGTCACAAGAACAACAAGACCGTGATTGCGTCGATGGGTACGGTGGCGGCATCAGGAGGATACTATATTGCCGTGGCGACCGATCGAATCATGGCCAATTCAGGGACGTTGACGGGGAGTATCGGGGTCATCATGGAAATGGCGAACGTCGAAGGGCTACTGAAGAAGATCGGGGTCGAAGGTATCGTGATCAAGAGCGGCCGGTTTAAAGATGTCGGATCGCCGCTCCGGAAGATGAGCGATGAAGAGCAGGCGTTGCTTCAATCCGTTATGGACGATGTCCATAAGCAGTTTATTGAGGCGGTGGCGGAAGGGCGTGGACTCGACGTGTCGGCTGTGCAGGCTTTGGCGGATGGTCGAATTTTCACGGGCCGCCAGGCCAAAGCGTCAAAGCTTGTGGACGAACTCGGCGATCTCGACGCGGCTATCAGGCTTGCAGCGGAAGTGGCCGGCATCAAGGGCGAGCCGAAAGTCATTGAGCCGCGCCGACGATTTTCGTTCAGGGAATTGATCGAATCCAGAATATCGGGGCTCTTCCCCAAGCTTGATTTTTACTCCGGGGTTGGGCTCAAGTATCTCATGGTGTTTTAGCAGGATGCTGAAAAAGGGGGGATGGGGTAGCTGGGACGATCCCCTTGCTCGCGCAACGCGAGGCCTCAGAAGGAGAGAGGGGAGCGGCCAGGTGCCCTTCTTGCTCGCAGAACGCGCACATTCAGAAAGTGCTCGTTCGATGCGCGCAGTAAAGGGCAGCCCGGCCACTCCCCTAAAGAGGGCATAGAAAAATAGAGGGTTGGAAGGCCCTCGCCCGGGCTAATGGCACGTCGCGGGAGATCGATTGCGAAGCAATCGGAGGGTTGGGTGGGTGAAAATTGTGTGCCAGTGGGTGGGCGGGTGAGAAGGTCGCGCGCAGTTGGGATCATCCCATCCACCCCCTATAAGGCGACGGCTCGCTGCAGCCTTGTTTGGGAGAAGGCACGTCCCTGGGCGAAGAGGCTGCTTTGGCAGACTCAGGGCGGGCGGGTGAAGTAGCCGCCGGGTCTGGTGGGTGAGAAGCCTGGACTTTTTGAGCACCCTGCTAGCAGGGTCGAATTGGCGTAGAGGTCGATTCATCATCATAAAGGGGGAATCTACTATGACGAAGGCCCAAATTATTGAGCGCGTATCCGAACAGATCACGACCTTGACGAAACGGCAGGCGGAAGTTGTCGTCAATACGATTTTCGACTGTGTGAGAGATTCGTTGAAAAACGGCGATAAGACGGAGATCCGAGGCTTCGGCAGTTTTCGGTTGCGGGCTCGTCGGATGAAAGAAGGGCGAAATCCCAAGACCGGCGCGACTGTGGCGGTTCCTGCCAAGAAAGTCCCGTTTTTCAAAGCCGGAAAAGAATTGAAGGAACTTCTGAACCATTGATAACAGGACATTCATCATGAATGCACCAGACTCGCATGATGCCGTAGAGATCGATGTCCGTTGGACGGAGGAAGCCTCCCAGCGTTTAAAGCGGGCGCCACTGTTCTTGCGTGGTATGGTTCGACGGGTCGCCGAAAAAAAAGCTCGAGAGCTTGGCTGTGTGGAGATTACGGCGGAGCTTCTCGATCAGTTCAAGAGCCAAATGATGGGTGGTATGGGAGGTGAGTCCGGCATAGCGGACGCCGCAGAGCACATGATGGAAGGCCATCTCCCCTGGACTGCCGCTGCCAAGGACCGGCTGGATACGGTTCCGGAATTCATGCGCCACATGATCAAACAAATTACCGAAGAGATCGCCAAAGAGCGGGGCCATCTCGAGGTAAACGTTGAACTCTTTGAAAAGGTGGAAGCGCTGGGGAATATCCGCGAAGCTTCAGGCCCTCCGTTGGAATGGAGTGAGGGGGCGTTATCCCAGCTGCAAGAGAAATTGAAACAGTCGCCGCCGATCGCCGCTGAATTTGTCACGGACATGCTGAAACGGGACACTGAAGATTTGGCGCGTGAGAGAGGTGTGACTCGGATCGATGAGTTGACACTGGTTCAGTTGTGGGACACGCCGCAGGAACGAGTTGTGTGGACTGATGAGGCATGGAAGCGCCTGCAAACGTCCCCGGATTTTGTGCGTAGCGGAATCCGTAAGGCCGCGGAACGCAGGGCGCGGAAGCTTGGGCTCGCCGAGGTTGACTCGGAACATCTGACGACCTTCCGAAATCAGGCTATGATGAAGGCTGTCAAACGGATTCGCTCGTTCGGGTACGACAATCTGACTTTTGAGGCGTTTGATACGGCGCTAGAGAAGACCAAGCGGCTGCAAGGAAATGAGCAGGCAGAGAAACGTCTCCAGGAAATTCGTGAACATTTTGCCGATCCAGACATGAAGAAGCCGGAAGGTGGGACACTCGGCGCCGACTTGATGGACCGCTTTCGCCGGTATCTAAAGGGAGAAGACACCCTCTAGCAGGGTGCTGAAACAGTCCGCCAGCCTGTCTTGTTCATTTGGTCTGTTCGGTCTATCTGGTTTGTTTGGTTGGAT
>JAKDNQ010000484.1 GCA_030456405.1 Nitrospira sp. | reverse complement strand
CACAGACGATGAGCGCAAGGTCTGAGTGGTCTTTCAGAAAGCGCAGGCCCTCTTCGGTCGTTGTCGCAGCAAGGATGGTTACCTGTCGGTCGTCGAGGGCTTGTTCGAGCAATAGCCTGGTATGCGGGTCGGTCGAGATGAACAGAAGAACCGGATGGTGCATGTATTCAGGTCTCCAGGTTCAGAACTAAAAATAGCCTACTCCTCTTCCGGCCAAGAAAATAGGGGGGGCTATGAGGCCCGGCCTTCTGTCTGTCGCCGGTGGTTTTCTTGCGCAATCCCTATATTGCGAAGGAGCCCGCTCAGTTTGGCCCGTTTGAGGGGGCTTGCCTTGAACGTGGCTGAAAAATTCTCCTGACTGATCTGAGCCAAAGCCAGGAGGTTAGGAGCGAGGGTCAAGGGGGTTGGGGTAAAGGCTGGCTCATTTGTCGCGTCTGCTCGTAGGTTAAAGGGACAGACGTCCAGGCAATCGTCGCAGCCGAAGATGCGATTACCCATCTGAGTGGCGAGCTCGTCGGAGATCACTTCTCGGCCGCCGCGCAGTTCAATGGTCAAGTATGAGATACAGAGCCGGGCATCGACGACATAGGGTTCGACGATGGCGCCGGTCGGACAGGCCTGAATACAGAGGGTACAGCTTCCGCATAGATCTGTGGCTGGTTCATCCGGTTCCAGATCCAAGGTCGTCAGAATCTCTCCGAGCAGGAGCCACGAACCACTTTCTGCCGAGACGAGATTGGAATGTTTCCCGATCCAGCCGAGACCGGCCTGCTGCGCCCAGGCCTTTTCCATAATCGGACCTGTATCGACGTAGGCCTTGGTGGTGACGCCAGGTGTCAGAGTTGCGATTTTTTCTTCGAGCTGGGCGAGTCGCTGGGTCATCATCGTATGGTAATCCTTGCCCCAGGCGTAGCGGGCGATGCGCCCCATTCCAGACTCCTCGTTCGCGCGATGATCCGTATAGTAGTTTATGCCGACCGATATCATCGATCGGCATCCTGGTAGCACAAGTTTTGGGTCGCTTCGACGAGCGGGGTCGCGAGTCATCCAGGCCATCGTGCCGTGGAAACCCTGCTGGAGCCATTCCGCAAGGCGACTCAGCAAGCGATGGGGTAAGGGAATGGTGAGATCGGGAAGAGAGGATTCAGGCTGAAGGCCAAAGGCTGAAGGCGACACACTATCGGTCACCCGGCTGATGCCGACGGTATCGAACCCAAGGGTTCGAGCTTCGGCTTTGATTACTTCAGCGAGAGACATGATCGCAGGCTGCTGAAAAAATCCGCCAGCTTCGTTCTCACCTTGAAAGCATCCTCAACGTAGCCCGGGAGGCTACGCCTCCGGTGCTTTCGTCGGCTGCGGCCTTGCTGAACGGCCTTTTTGAGCAGCCTTCAGGGAGTTCTTCGTCGTGATATGCGCGCAGCATCGTTTCTGAAAGCTTCTAGTGCTATTGTTGGGAACAGTCAAAACGCACACTAAACTGGACTGAACAATGGTCGGATTTGCAGCGGGTGCAGGAGCCGGTGATTTTTGTTTTCCAATCTGTGGCCTTCTCGTCGAATCGGCAGGATGTGTTTCCGCCCTTGGAGACGGTCGTCCAGGGTTTATTAGTTCCGGGGACATTGGCCACGAGGCAGCTTGCAGGCAAGGGAACGTGACAGCTCTGTGAGGCCTCTCCCTTCGCCATGCCGAAACTGCAAAACTGTTCTGTCGTGGCGTGTGAATCGTCCATGGGCTGAGCGTGAGCCATTTCTGCAACGCTCCATAGGCCGATGCACATGAGTAGCAGGAAAGACCAGCGTGTCATCTGCCTCATCGTAACACAGCGATGTTCGCAGGATGCGGAAAAAGTCGCCCTCAAGAACCGGTGAAAGGTGAAGCGTATAACGTAGGACTGCCGATCTCTTCCGAACCCTTTTACGTTTGACGTTTTCACGTCTTACGGGTCGCTGATAGTGTTAGCGTGGCTTTCGACTGGTCTATCAGGATGTTGAAAATTCATTTTGGCACAAAGAAACAAAGGGCTGAAGAAAGTCCATCGCGGCTCCAACCAAGCCCGCAGGTTGTTCAAATAGACAGTCCAGCAAGACCGCAGCGAGCGAAGAGGCGAGGCGTACGCTTCGGTACGTTGAGCCTCTGAGCGATGCGAGAACGATGCTGGCGGCCTATTTCAACAACCTGCTATATACTGGCGCCATGTTGTGGCGCGTGATGACCGTCGTGTGCGGTTTCGTACTCGGTGTGACAGGGCTGAGCTATGCGGCCGATCCGGTGGTGCTGGATGTTCGCACAGAATCTACCGGCGGCGTGCGCGCGACCGCGACGATTCTCTTCCCGGTGGAGCCGGCGATCATTCAACGAATGCTGATCGACTATGCCCATTGGCCTGATCTCTTCGATATGCGGATGAAGATGGCTGAAATACGGGAGCAAGATGGCAAGGTATTTACGGATATTCGAATCGATCATGCCG
>JAKDNQ010000483.1 GCA_030456405.1 Nitrospira sp. | reverse complement strand
GTGGCCAGTTTGGGCCTCGCGGTCAGCCGGCGGTACAAGCAGGGCGATGAATTGAAAGAAGAAGTCTGTTTTGTCGACATTGTTGTCTTTGGCAAGCAAGCCGAACATTGTGGGCAATATCTCAGCAAGGGAAACGGGATCATCGTCGATGGGCGGTTGCAGCAGCGCCGCTGGGAAACGGAAGACGGCCAGAAGCGCAGCAAACACGAAGTGGTGGCCCAAACGGTGACGTTCATGCCGAAACGCCAGGATGGCGGTGGAGGCGGCGGGACTGAGGCGCCTGTGCACGATGATGCCGGATATGAAGCCGACGAGCATGTCTAAATAAGAGGGAGACGGTTTTATGGAACGTGAACAACAAGGCGGAGACCGGGACGGCGGCGGTGGCGGACGGTTTTTTCAACGCCGCCGGCCTTGTCGATTTTGTATCGACAAAGGGTCGATCGATTTCAAAGATGTTGGACTACTGAGAAATTTCTTAACTGAGCGAGGCCGGATTGTCCCTCGGCGCATTTCCGGCAATTGTATGAGGCACCAGCGCGAATTAACGGCCGCTGTCAAGCGGGCTCGGCACATCGCGCTCATCAGCTTCGCGGAAGAGCGATAACAGGAATGCAGGTGGGCGCCACGATGGAACTGCTCAGGCCGCTGCTGGCTGACATTACTGCCGATGGCCTCTCGCTGATCGGTGAGGTGACGGCTGAAGATCTCGATCTCACCGGGGAGGATGCGCTGCTCTCAGGTCCCTTGGCGGTGAGTCTGGACCTGACCAACATCGATGGACTGGTGGCTGTGACCGGTGTCCTGGAAGGTATCATTGTCCGTGGGTGTGTGCGTTGCCTGAAGGAGTATGAGAATCCATTAGCTTTTTCTGTGAGAGCAGGCTTTATCCAGGGGTCTAAATCGGCGCTTCGTCATCCGAAGCGAATCGATCCTCGAAAGGCGCGTGCGGAGGTTGTGGATGCCGAACCAGAAGAGGATCTGGACGATCAATATCACTATCAGGGCAATCAGCTGGAACTGGCGCCCATGCTGCGTGAACATGTGATCCTGTCCGCGCCGATGCAGCCGCTTTGCAGCGACGACTGCTTGGGGCTCTGCGCACAATGTGGGAACAATTTGAACGAGGGACCCTGTCAGTGTGCCGTGGAACCACCGACCCCGACGTTTCGGGTGGTTCAGAGTGTGAAACGCAAGAGCAGCGGATCGTCCAATTCATAAGGGGCGACCGCCTGGTATCGTAGTGAGAAGGAGTTGCCATGCCGAATCCGAAACATAAACATTCACGGGAACGACGCGACAAGCGGCGCACCCAAAAATTGCGCATCACCCCGCCGGGCATGTCCGTCTGTCCACAGTGCCACGAGATCAAGTTGCCGCATTACACCTGTTTGCATTGCGGAACGTATAAGGGTAAGGCAGTCATCCAGGTCGAAGAGTCCTAATCAAGTCCGTGACGGGGCCGTCTGGCTGTGCACGATGACGCTAGGGATCGCGCAGAATGATGGCTGTTTACCTGTTGCGTCGATCGGTACACTGCTCTACACTCCTGCCCCATATCATGTGGTAACGGCTGCTCTTCCTTCGCCGCTACGCGATACATCATCGTTCGCTGATTACTCAGCAGCCCTATGAAGATTGCGCTTGATGTCATGGGCGGTGACCATGGACCGGCTCCAGCGATTGAGGGGGCTCTCCAGGCCGCCCAGGAATGCGATGTCGAAGTGCTGCTCGTCGGTGACGAAGCCGTTCTCACCGCCGAATGCCGCCGTCTCGGTTGTACGGACCCCCGCCTCTCTATTCGGCATGCTTCGAAAGTGGTCGAAATGCACGAGTCGCCAGCGACTGTTGCCCGCAAGAAGCGGGATTCCTCCATCTGGGTTGCCACCGAACTGGTTAAGAGTGGCGAGGCGAGCGCTGTGGTCAGTCCCGGGAATACCGGCGCCAGTATGGTCGCATCGTTCTTTGTGCTCGGGCTGACGAAGGGTGTCGAGCGCCCGGCGATCGCGACAAGTCTGCCCACCCTGACTGGGACGGCGATCATGTTGGATGTGGGGGCTAATGTGGACTGCTCTGCTCAGCATCTGGTCCAATTCGCCATCATGGGGAATGAGTACGGCAAATATCTCTTTGGGAAGCCTAACCCTCGTGTCGGGCTGTTGAGTATCGGGGAGGAAGACAGCAAAGGGAATGAGGTCACGAAGGAGGCGTTCAAGCTCCTCAAGGCCAGTCCACTCAACTTCATAGGGAATATCGAGGGCCGCGATGTGTACAGCGGGAACGCGGATGTGGTGGTGTGTGATGGCTTCATCGGGAATGTCGCGCTGAAAATTTCCGAAGGAGTAGCCGATACCATCAAAAAGTTGTTGCTCAAGGAGATCTCCGGGTCCTTCTTTGGCCGCTTGGCCTATCCGCTCATTGCCAAGCCGCTGCTGAACTTAAAGAAAAAAATCGATTACGCGGAATTCGG
>JAKDNQ010000119.1 GCA_030456405.1 Nitrospira sp. | reverse complement strand
ATTGAAACTCACCAAGCTCAGTGCCAGAGATCCTTTCGGCAGACCAAGGTCGCTGAGCACAGTCGCAAAGCCGAAGCCGTGAATAAGACCAAAGAAAAAGGCGATCAACTGACGGCGTTGAATAAGGATCGGATAGAGATTGGAGACACCTGCAAAGATGACTGATGCGGCAATCGCCGATTCGACCAACCGCGATGGAAGCGCAATCAGGCCTATGGTGGCAAGTCCGAGGGTGATCGAGTGGGCAATCGTAAAGGCCGTGACGATGGCAAGGACTTCCCAGAATGCCGACAAGAAGTCCGGGGCCGGTTCCCACCGGTCCCTCACTCTCCGCAAGACGGCGGGCAACAATAGCGCGAGCAGGAACAAGACGTGGTCATAGCCCAGCCAGATGTGCCAGATACCTTCGCGTACGTATTGTCGGGCCTGATGCCAGATCGAGGTTTCGCCGATTGTGAACTGGTGGGTCGGCGAATCTTGGCTGAAGATGGCACTTGTAGTTTCTTGCCCATACGTCAGACGGAGCAGTCCTTTGTGTTGCGCGTCCAGATCGAACAGCAGTCGATACTCTGCCTGAAGCGTGTCAATGGCGCTCGGACAGATCATTGTAAAGAGAAGAACGGTGTAGGCCCCGTCGGTGTGAGTGTCGATCATATGACGAGGCGTTTGAGCAGGGCAGCCTACCGCGCCTGATGTGACTGTGAGACGTGAGAGCGCGTACGCAGCAATCTTGTCGTGTGCAGTCCGGACTTCTCCCCATGTGATCGCGCCGTCTCCGTCGACATCCAATCCTATCGCATCGTCCAAGTCTCGCAAGGCAATATCCCATCGGCCTTCAATACGATCCTGCTGAACGGTCAGCGAGAGTAAGCTGTCGCTGGGCTTGTGCGCCCAGGCGGGTGAGCTGAGAAGAAGAACGGCAAGGGCGAGGATCAGGCGCATCAGGATTGTTCCTTCGGAAACTGCGCAACCAGTTGTTGGAGCCGCGTGTCTTCTACATGATTAGTGTGAAACCATGCGATGACCGGTCTCGCTGCCTGTCGGCTACCGGCGGCCAGCGCGGTTTCGAGCAGAAGCCGCGCGTCCCAGGGTTCTTTTTGGATTGCCCAATTGGCTAGCGCGAGGGTGAGTGCTGCCCGTGGATCGTGCTGCAGCGCGAGGGTGAAGCGCGCCTCCTCTCTTACATGCACGCGGCCGCCTCGTTCTCGACCGGCGGCAAAGCGGGCTCCGAGCTCGGCCGTATGGTCCTTCGAGGCGGGCAAGTGAAGCGCCTGCTCTGCCAGCGTCAGGCGCAAGAGCAATCCGTCGGCTCTGGTCTCACGTTGCAAGAGCGTGATGACCTCAGGCGCGCGTTCTTGGTCGAGAAGAAAGTCGGCATAGGCGCCTAAGAGATAGTGATCCCTCACGCCGAGGCGTTGCGCCTCGAGAAAGTGTTTCTCTGCGGCTTTTACGTCTCCTGTACGCGCGGCCATCTCTGCCAAGATGGTCAGAATCCAAAGCCGTTCACGGGCTGAGATCCCTGGATGCTCCAGGCTCGAGGTCAGCATCTCGATGCTTGCGGCTGACTGGCCGTTCAGGCCGGCCACGTCACCCAAACAGGCGAGTGCGACATGCCGTCCTGCCAGGCGAAGCAGTGGCTGGCAGGAGCGTCGAGCTTCTTCGTATCGTCCCTGAACCTGATAGATCGATGCTCTCGTGAGCCAAGCTTGGGCATTTGCAGGTTGCAGGCTCAAGACAGCATCGAGATCGGCGAGGGCGAGATCGAACTCATGGGCATGTTGACGGATCATGGCCCGCAACAAGAGCGTGGACGATGGGGGTGTCGGGTGATTCAACCAGGGAACCAAAACCGCTTGCGCTTGACCGAGAAACCTCGGATCTCCTTCCGATCGTGACTGTTCGATGAGCTTTGTTGCGAGAGAGACAGCCACATCCACATTCTGTGGGTCATGCGCAAGGTTTACGCGCATCGCTTTGATCTCCCGCGCAACTGGATCGGTAGCCTTGACCGTGAGCCGTTCAAGGACTTGGTCGTCACGTTGAGGGAGGAAGGGTTCACCGGATGCCATTGAAGGGGCGCTCAGTGCGAGCCATCCCATTGCAATCAGTCGGCCCAGTATTCGTATCCCATTCATGGCATGCTGTTAGTCGCGCGAATAGGTGATGGGGATGCGCATCACGATCTGTTGACGATCTAAGGTGTGATCGAGCGGCATTGGGAACGCACGCTGCACAAGGGTTATGGCTTCCTGGTCTATCCGATTCAATCCGGAACTCTTCAGCACTTCGGCCTCCATCAACTCTCCCGTATTGGAGACGACGGCTTTGACTAGGACTTTGAGCGGACTTGAATCGTCAAGGGATGGCCGCGACGACCGCTTCAGTTCCTCCAGTCGACGGGATACGGCACGTTGGAGCCAGGTGTAATCCATTGGTGGCGCAGAGAATCGGCTTGATTCTATTGGTGGAGCCGAAGAGAGCGGCGCTTGCGACGGCTCCTGAGCCGGAACTGGCGCCATGGCAACATCGGTCACGGATGGGGCTGGCGGCGTCTGGATTTCTTGCCCCACCGACGTTGCGGTAGGTGCGGAAGGCTCTCTTACGGCCGGTGTTGTGCCCGCGATCGATTCAGGATGTCCCGTGGCGTCTTGTTGTACGGGCAGGGTGTCTTGGATAGCTGGTGTGGGGTCTGTAATGGAAGGTGCAGGTTGTGACGCCTCTTCCCGGGCTGGCGCAGAACTAGTCGGCGCTAGGGCGGCTGGCTTCTGTCCGACATTGTTGGGTGCCTGAATCGTCTCAGTAATTTCGTTCGTCGGTCCTGAAGCGGGGGAGGAGAGGTCCTGCATCAGCGGCGCGCGTGTTCGCTCGCTGACTTCACCAGTTTGGGGAAGCTCATTTGCGGAGACAGTATCGCTGGTCGGATCGACAACGGTCGCCTGTTGCGGTAATTCGACGAGGGTTACGTTCCACTGAAAAGGTTCAGGATGGATAGGCATGGAAAGATGAAGGAAGCTTGGCAAAATCGCACTCAAGAGGATTCCGTGGAGGATCAGCGAGAACCCCCATCCCTCGATCCGGCTCCATTGAACATTTCTACACTGCATGTCTGCACTCTCGGTTGTGGTGCTCAGCGAGTCGCGCCCTCAACAAGGGGGGTGTCATGCGTATGCGCGACACCCCCCCTGTGGCGCCTGCTAGTTGAGTGACTCTCCTGGATCGATATGGCGACGATCCCGTCCGTCGAACGGTGTCGGAAGGAAAGGGAAGGCCGTGGCAATACCGTTGGCGGTTTTGCTTCCCCCCACCGAGCCGATATTGAAGTTCACTCCGTCTCCCAGGTTGGGAGTAGCGGGGTTAGTCAAAATGCCACCGACGACTCGCAAGGCGACATCCGTGACGTCGTCGTTCGGCCGGCGTCCGTTCGGCCAGCCCGCGTTGTCGGGAGTCGCGTTCCCACTCTGGTCATGAGCGAGAGGCCCCAGCCGTCTCTGACTGTCTGCTGCCGTTGGAGGCACATTCAAGTCCACCCGCACGAAGTCCGCCAAGGTCTCGTTGCTCTTGCCTCCTCCACAGACCGGCGGGCCAGGGCTGTAACGCAGCAGCGCATTGATCAGATCTTCCCGATTGGTCGTCGGGAAAGGGGTTCCGAACACGAGATTCAACGCAGTCGCGAGCGCCGAGTTGCAGTAGAACGGGACGAAATCCGCTTCCTCTTCCGCATCCGTCGCGTTCCATCGATCCTTCATATTTGTCGCGATGATCAATTCGTTGACCAACGGATTGCCCATCCGCGCCACTTGGACAAACCGGGATGAATTGTCCCGATCGCCGCTATTTCTGATCACTGTGACCTTGGGACGGCTCGTCGTGGCATAGGCGCCGATCACCTTGTTGCCGTTCGGACCCATCAGGTCACTGATCGGAATTTCGAGCGCAATGGTGTTGACGTTGAAACCGCTGAAGGTGTCTGCTGTGCCGGCTTGTGGCGCGCCGACGATCGTTGCATCATTCGCATCATCGGCTGCGGAAAGGATTGGGGATATGTGGAGGTTCAATGTGTCGAACGTTCCTCCGAGATCGATATAGAACGTCTCATCCCGCTGACCGGCGAACACCCGCCCGCCATTCTTCAAGGGAAAGATCCCCTTGGCCGCCAGTTGCTCATAGTTCGGCGTGGTGCGAATCCCGACGTTCGACGGCACCGCGAACATCGGGCCGGCGCCCAGGTCTTTGGGCCGTTGGCCGTAGCGCACTTCCGTCACCGTATAGCTCTGCCGAACCAGTAATCCCTCAGACCCTGAGCCGCTGAGTGCCGTGATCGGCGGCAGCGCGACATAGGCCAAGGGAAATACATTCCCTGGTGGCCTGATCTCGGTCTTGAAGCGAATTTGATAGGTAATGTTCGCTGCAATGTTGTTCTTGTTGTTATCGATGTGGATCTCGTAGAGCACGTCGTCGGCGAAATTGAAATAATTGGGACCAGATCCCGGCTCCTGACTCGGAATCACATTCATAATCAAAATGGCCTTGTCTGAATCCTGCCAGCTTCGGAAAATGTAAAAGTCGGTGATGTCTGCTGCAGGGTCGTTCGCGATCAGCGGAGCCTCGCGATGGCTTGCGGCGAAGACCGGCGCACTGATGAGCAGCGCCAGTATCGCTAGCGTGAGTGTTCGAATCTGTCTCGACATGGTCGCCTCCTTGTGAACAACGCCGCCGTCGAAGGCGGCACCTGGTTACAGGTCTGGTTTTTGTGCGGGCACAGGCTCAGCGTTGGCTTGATTCACCAGGCTGACCTCAGCGTCTGTCAGGGCGTCCGATTGCGGGGTGCGCTGGTCTTCCTCTACCGCGGCCGTCGGTGGCCCAGTGGACACGATAGGTGTGTTATCGCTCCCGCTGCAACCGGCCACGATGCCGACCGCGAGCGCGAGACCCAGAGCCGATAGTACGGGAGATTTCATAGATACCTCCTCAGAGAACAATGCGTCATACGACCGATACGAGCATGCTGCTCTCGATTGTCGTGAAGACCTGTCAGTGCATCGAAGCCATCGGCTTTTCGACGATATCGCCCTTCATCGGACCAAGCGCGCCGAGCAATTCGCTTTTCTCGCGCTCCGGAACCTTGAACTTATTCAATGTGGTAACGAGATCGCCGACCAGCGCATCGAAATCGCTACTGCTGACGCCCATGCCGGTGTGGGTGGCCTTCATGCTGCGGCCGCTGTAGGTGCAGGGACCGCCTGAGGCCTGGCAGATCTGTTCTACCAACAGCATCTTCAAGCGGGGAATGTCGGTGTTGGCGAACTTGCCGTTGATGCGGTTGTCGGCGGCGACGCGCCCGACAAAGTCATCCACGACAGCGGTGATCGCCGGTTTGCCGCCCAAACGATCGTAGAGCGGCTTGTCCGCCATGGCCGTCGATTTGGACATCGTGGAACCGGACGTCGACTCCATGGTGTTACAGCCCGTGACGCCGAGCGCCAATCCACTGAGAATGAGGTACGATGCGATTCTGGTCTTCATGGCTCTGCCTCCTGGTGAATGAAAGTTGAATGTGAACGACACACTATCTCGACCTGCTTCCTACTACGAAGGGTGTACGTGTTTGGATTTATCCCCTTGCTCCTTGTCGCGTCGTTTCACCCGGTGCTATAGTTCGATCTCCCAAAGGTGGAGAAAAAAATATCAAAACGAGAAATCCAATCTCCCCCATCCTCTCGTACAAGTAATGGGGGAGACTCTATGTTGGTGATGCCTCTGGAAACGACGCGGCAAGTCCACGAGCAGGAATGGGGATTACTGATTGCCCAGACAGCCCAAGGCGACCAGGCCGCGCTCGCCACGCTCTACGATCGCACCAGTCCTCGGGTCTACGGCCTGGTCCTGAAGATTCTCGACAATCGTGAAGCAGCGGAAGAAGTGACGTTGGACATCTACACCCAGGTCTGGCGCCAGGCCCATAGTTACGATGAAACACGAGGCACGCCGGGAAGCTGGCTCATGACCATCGCCCGCACGAGAGCGATCGATCGCTACCGTGTAGGGACAGCCGAACGAGGTCGAATCGAATCACTGGATGCGATCGAGTTTTTTGCGAGTGACAGCAAAACGCCGGAACAGGATCTGGCGGGACAAGAGCGTCGGCGGTATGTGCAGCAGGCCTTGGCGTTGCTCACGGCAGAACAACGGCAGGCTATCGCGCTGGCCTATTTTTATGGATTGAGCCAAAGCGAAATCGCAGAGAAACTCAATGTGCCGTTGGGGACGGTCAAGACGAGGATACGATTAGGGATGATGAAATTACGAGACGCACTCGCGCCCTATGAAGAAGGACTGGTGTCATGACCGAGGCACGGCTCCCACAGGAGTTAGAAGAACAGGCCGCCCTCTATGCGCTCGGAATCTTGGAATCGGACGACCGCCGTGCCTTTGCCGTTCGACTTCAGGGAGAATCGCTGCCCCTGCGTCGAGCTGCGACAGCCTATCGGGCGGTGGTGGAAGCCTTGGCCTCGGCAGTGGCTCCTGTGATGCCTAGACCGGCACTCCGAGAGCGAGTCGTGAAGCAGGTTGCCGACGAAGCTGTTCGTGAAGCCGCACAGTTTGAACGTGTGGCAAACACCCTCGCGTTGAATGCCGTGCCGGTTGCGCCTCGGGCTTCACTG
>JAKDNQ010000118.1 GCA_030456405.1 Nitrospira sp. | reverse complement strand
CGATTACTTCTTCCGGTAGACGTTCAGTCCGACCTTCTCCTCGCGGTTTGGGATGGTCACGTTCCCCTCCGTTGAGGCAATAATAATTGTCTTCCCTGAAGCCGACGGCCCGAACTCTTTAGATAGATCGACCTTAATGGTCAATGTTGTCCCTTCGACCGTCATTTCCACGTTTTTCATGATGGTAGCCTCTCAGTGATGGATAGAGCGTGAGAACATCTTCGTAGCGATAATGGTGCAACCTGTATCTCGATCAGCGGAAGAAGTCAATCGACTAGAGTGCTGTATCAGCGCGAAGGCTCAGCCATTGTTGCTGGTGTGGGCCAGGCAAATGGGGACGTTTGTCCATCACATTGCAATAGAGATGCTATTTGAACCGCTCCTCTTCTTACTCTGTCACCCGCCAGCACACATAGGATGAAAACCGGCGATGGTCAGGATGCGGGCGACGGTCTCGCGCTGGTCGCCCTGAACCTCGATCCGGCCTTCCTTAACCGTGCCTCCGGCGCCGCAAGATTGCTGCATCTTTTTGGCGAGAGCTTCTTTCTCAGCCAGACTGATGCCGAGGAAACCTGAGATGACCGTCACAGTCTTGCCGCCGCGGTGTGCGGTCTGGCGAACGATATTCACCCGTCCACGAGATTTCTTTGATACGGCTGGCTTCGAATCCGTTCGAGCTGGGCTGCTGGCGCCTTGCGGTTCACCCGGAGTCGATGGCGGCTTGATCTTCTGTAGGGAGGCGAAAGGACGGGCCCAATGGGCCGTCTCACCACCCGTAGGCATGCGTTTCTTTTCTTTCATCGTTGTGTCCTCTTGCCACATGCAGTCCATGCGGTCTCACCCTGTTACCCAAACGAGCTTGCGGCATCTTTCATGACCGTCAATTCGATGTGAGCAGTGGTCTCTCCCTCCATCATCCAGATGTGTCCTTCTTGAATCGTACATTGCAGCTGCATGTTGGGCTGCGCCAGTTGAGCTAAGGAGTGGCTTCCTTCCTGCGGAAGATTGACCACAGTCAAATTATCCAACCGTTCGAGCGTGGTGAGATTCTTCTCCCACCATTGATCGGCGCCGCGCCCGCCGTAGGTATAAACATAGACCTGTTTCGCTCGGCCGCAGGCCTGGCGAATGGATTTCTCATTCGGTTGGCCCACTTCTATCCAGATGTCGATGGCCCCCGTCAAATCCTTAACCCAGAGCGCAGGTTCCTCTTCGGCGCTTACCCCTCGGCCAAATGACAAGGCCTCATGCGCGTGCAGCGCAAAAGCCAGCAGCCGCACCATCATGCGCTCGTCAGTTTCAGATGGGTGGCGTGCCAGCGTGACGGTATGATTCTGGTAGTACTGGCGGTCCATGTCGGAGATCTGTAAGGTCGCTTTAAAAATTGTCGCGTTCGAGGCCATGGGTTTGTGATTCCTTGATTCCAGACATGTTCACGTAAAAGGAGCGGGCAGGTTCGTTCATTTAATCTTTATACGCGATGTACCACCCTTCAACTCGCTCTCGCGCCCAGGGCGTTTTCCGGAGGAATGTGAGGCTGGATTGTACGCTGGGGTCGTGGAGAAAGCAGCGGATTGGGATGCGACGCCCCATCTCGGCCCACCCATACCGCGCGACGAGTTCTTTGATAATAGTCTCCAGCGTAATTCCGTGCAATGGATCGCGGGGATGAGCAGAACTCATAAGCGTATGGTCAATGGCATATGGGTAAAGACCGAACAAACATTTTTAACCTGACAGACCAGAGAAGGCTATGTGTTCCGCTTGAGCAAGTCCGCGAGATGTGAGAAAGGTGTGAAGGTCGAAGGTGGATCTTGCTCTCGACCGGTGGGTGTCTCACTGGATGGGGGCGCCATCTGGCTCCGCTGGTGCTCATTGTCGTGACAGTAGAGACAGAGTAATTCCCAGTTGCTTCCGTCCGGCGGGTTATTATCGTGGTTGTGGTCTTTGTGATGAACCGTGAGCTGGCTCAGCTTCTTACCGTCAAATTCTCGTCCGCAGTGCCCGCAGATCCACGGAAACATTTTGAGCGCCTGCTCTCGATAGGACTGTTGCAGCTGAGCCTGTGTGCGCCGTGCCATATGAGTCTCGATGAAGGGGGCACCCATGACGTTATAACCCAGAGGCTCGACACCTCCCTTGGAGGCCAGTCTGAAACTATACCAGTTGTGTACAGGGCCAACAGAAAACCCGGACGGCTGGTTTGACCCATCCTGAACGTTTGGCCTCGGCACACCAGGCTTTTATTGCGTCGGCGACCTTGTCGCGTTGAGTTGATTCGAGCGAAACCAGGATCACACTGTTCTCACCCGCATAGAACGAAACCCCTTCCGTCGTTCCCGACTGCCCCGTCCCAATCGTCTGAGGGATTTCAGTGAAAGCCTTGACCCCGCACGTTCGCAATATCTCATGTACGTGCTCTCTCATTGACGTGCGAAACGCGATCATCAACATGTCCATGGGCAACCTCAGTAAAGATGTTTGATGACTATAGCAGGTCTTCGACGAATCTTGGAAGCAAGATAAGTATGGTCATGGAGAAACCCCTGCGGGCCTTCGATATTGTTAGATGGATGGCAGGAGGCAAGCGCATAAGCCGGAGGATGAGGACACAAGGATAGAGCGGTGCGAATTTCCAAAACAATAGTTGGCCGTGCGCCGTATGGATAGGTTTCCGATGAGATGTTCAGCCTTAGGGTCATCACCTCGGTATCACAGATGACTGATTAACTGTGCTCGTCATGCCGGTTTTTCTAAACGCCACCACACTGCGCTCTGTATGGAGGCGCCTACAGGCATACAAATAACATCTGGGCATGTCAGTCCAAAATATCCCGGAAGTCTTTCCCGTCCTGTGTGATGAGATCACATGCATGATAACGATTTGAACTGAATTACATCGCAAAGTCATGGAGTTGCGAAATTCAAGCACAAGATTTTTACTTCCACCCAACCGGAACTTCATATTGTTCATCTTCAATTCTCACGTGGCACATGAGTTGCTCACGGTAACCGGCAATGCTCAGCGTCACGAATTCTCGACAGTGTTCGCCTGGCCGGATTGTTCGATCGGCGGACGATGAACGCCCATACGAACATTGAACGAATGAATCGAGTGTCATGCTTGGCAAATGTGTAAGCATCGCACTCATGCGATGAAAGGAAACCGATTACAGATCGATCGCCCCGTACTCTGCCACCTACTCCAGCACGATTGAAATCGAATGCGTGATAGCGAGTGAACTGAGTCATCCAAAAAGAATGGAGTCACCTGTGCAATCTAGAGCTAGAACAGTTCTCACATCAATCGTCGTACTGTGTCTCACGATTGTCTTTGGCGCATCGCCTCTCCTCGCCGAACCCAGCCCAGCTACTGGGCCATTGAGTGTACATCCCACGAACCCACGGTACTTTGCTGATCCTGCGGGGCGCGCGGTGTATCTCACCGGTTCACATACGTTGTACAACCTGCAGGATGGAGAAACGACCGCCTTCAACTACAATAGTTACCTCGGACTTCTCCAGGCCAACAATCATAATTTCATACGTCTCTGGATTTCTGAATCCCCTCAATCCGACGCCGGACTTACGCCAGCGCCAGGATTTACCGGCAGTGCTCCTGGGTTTCAGCGCGCCTCGCCGTTGCCCTACGCGAGGACAGGTTCTGGAAGCGCGGCTGATGGTTTACCTAAATTTAGCCTGACTCAGTTCAATCAAGCCTTTTTCGACCGTCTGCGGACCAGGGTAATTGCCGCCCGTGACCGAGGGATGTATGTCGGCATCATGCTGTTCAATTTTCGGACTGCCTGGAATGCCAGTGAAAGTGTGTCTCATCGAAACGTTTGGCGCTATCACCCCTACAACAGTAACAACAATGACAGTGGGGTCAACGGGGACCCGAACGGCGATGGTAACGGGGAAGAGACTCATACGCTCCAAGTGGCGGCTGTGACTCAAGCTCAAGAAGCATACGTCCGGAAAGTCATCGACACTGTCAATGATCTCGACAACGTAATCTATGAGGTTTCGAACGGAGATACCGCTGGCGACCCAGCCTGGCAGTTTCACATCATCAATGTCATCAAGAGCTATGAGGCGGGCAAACCGAAGCAGCACCTTGTGGGCATGACTGGCGCTGACCAAATCAGTAACAGTCTTCTCTTAACCAATCCTGGTGACTGGACTTCTTTCTCCGCAATGACATACGACAGCCCGAGCGATTACTACACCAGCAGTCCGCCGGCATCGGATGGAACCAGAATCAGCATTTTGGATACCGACCACTTAGGGTACTCTCTCTTTCAAAAAGATCCGGAATTTACACGTGCATGGGTCTGGAAAAGCTTCACGCGCGGTCACCATCCCATTTTAATGGAAGACAGTACTGGCTCTTCTGGCTGGGTAGCCGGACGATCGGCCATGGGACAGACCCAATCCTATGCGTCGCGGATGAATCTGGCCGTCATGACTCCGTTGAATAGCCTGTCCTCTACAAGCTATTGTTTAGCGAGCGCAGGGCAAGAGTATGTTGTCTATCAACCCGGAACCGGACCATTTACGGTTCATGTTGTCGGTGGGGCCTACGTCTATGAATGGTTCAATCCAATGACAGGGAACGTTGCAGGGACCGGGACTGTTGGGGCAGTAGGAGGAGACCAATCGTTTACACCGCCCTTCAGCGGACCAGCGGTGCTCTATCTCAAAGCAAGCGGCGCCACGCCTCCCGCGACTCCACCTGTCGCTACTCCAGTGGGTCACTGGAAGCTGGACGATGGAAATGGATTAATCGTTGCCGATGCGTCGGGCAATGGTCTTGCGGGGGTCTTGGTCAACAGGCCTGTATGGACAAGTGGCTGGCTGAAAGGCGGACTCAATCTGAATGGAACGAATGACTACGTTCAAATTCCAAACCCGGGCCCGCTCTCGCCACAAAAACTGACCCTTTCCCTCTGGGTCAATCCCTCCAGCTTTGCGAATACCAACGGATCCTCTATGCTTGCCAATGTGGGGGTCCGCGATGGGAGCGATGGGCACTATGGGCTGGCGATCGATACGACCGGTAGGCCCGTGGCCATGTTAAGCATCGGCGATGGGGAGGGGAATACCTTTGATCTCAAGGGCTCGGCCCTCACAGTGGGCCAGTGGAGCCACCTGGCCATGACGTATGACAACGCGACGTTGAAGCTCTACGTCGATGGGGTCGGCGCCGGCCAAGTGTCAATCAACCGTGTGAGGACAACGAGTCCTGCGCCGCTGGTGGTTGGCAGGCGAGGCGATGCCGCGCACTATTTCAAAGGGGTTCTCGACGATGTCCAGTTGTATAGCCAGGCATTGAGTGCTGCGGATATCGCTGCACTTGTCGGGAGTGCTCCTCTTCCCCAGTCGTCCTCACCGCCAGCTTCCTCGCTACCGGAGGCTGGGGTGTCTCCATTGACCGAGCCTTCGTCATTGGCTGGAGTTTCGCCTTTGGCTGGGGTGTCTCCATTGACCGAGCCTTCGTCATTGGCTGGAGTTTCGCCTTTGGCTGCGGTGTCTCCATTGGCCTCAGATCCATCGCAGACCTTTTCTCTCGCAGCAGCAGCCGTCACAACCTATAAGGCCTCAACCGATTTTTCAGGAGTGCAAGGACAGCGAGGCTGGTACTACCGCGATTCGAAGGGTCTGAAGATGACCTATAACGCTAGCCTACAACGCTGGCAGGGGGCACAGACCTCCCTACTCCTATGGTCCAGTGGTGGTCATCCAGGAAACGGTGTAAATGCAGTACGCCGTTGGGTGTCGCCCTCTGCCGGCACCATCCAAATCACTGGAAACGCCAAAGATGGAGATGTGAATGGCGGTGGAGGGGTTAAGGTCTTAATTCGTAAAGGCAGCACGATACTCTGGCAAAAGCCCATTGCCAATGGCAATACGACGGGATTCAATTTCAATGTGACGACCACGGTCACGGCGGGTCAAGCCATCGACTTCCATATCAACCGCGGGGGCGACGGTAACGTGAACAACGACACAACCGGCTTCGATCCAACGATCACCCTTTCAACCAGTGGGGGCACTCCGCCCCCCCCTCCACCATCAGGAGGAGGGTCAGCGATCGTGACATGGAACGCAAACACAGAATCGGATCTCTCAGGCTACCGGGTTTTCTATGGTACGAGTTCAGGCAACTACCCCAACTCGATCAGCGTAGGGAAAGTTACGTCCGCGACCATTAACGGTCTTACGATCGGGACGAAGTATTATTTTGCCTTAAAGGCAGTGGATACGAGCGGGAATCTCAGTGGATATTCTGCTGAAGTGACCAAAACCCCTTAGGGCTCGTTTCAAGCGTTCATGCCTTCCTTAGCGGGATAGGTCAAGCGTATGGCTTGACCTATCCCGCTGAGGGGGTAGACCTTCTCTCCGCTCTTGTGCAACTGTTCCTCATCGACGAGATTGGAATCCCTGCGGATCTGCTGGATCGTTGCTCACTCGAAGCTGTTCATCCAACCTGATTTCAACTGATCGCACCGGCTACACGTCGAGAAACAGTCGAATGTGTTGCCGGTTTATATCGCGAGTGCTCATCGCCTCTCTCACTTTCACCAGAATCTTCCTCCTCGGAGATAGAACCAACGTCTCGTCGCCCATCGCGAAATCAGCTATACATCTGAGTCGGGCTGTGAGC
>JAKDNQ010000482.1 GCA_030456405.1 Nitrospira sp. | reverse complement strand
TGTTACACGCTGCTCGTCGCGGAGGGCTTCGCGGGTTTTCCGGGTGATTGTTCGCCGTCCGGTGGCCCGTCTTGAACCATTTTGAACATGGTTGCCGCGAACAATAGATACAGGGCGACTCCGATCCAGATCACATAAGACTGGACGCCTCCACCTTCTTTCAGCGCTTCATCCAGCTTCGCCGGATCGAGTCCTGTGGCCCTCTTGATCTCGCCGATATGTTCACGGCAGTGCCAGTAGTACACATAGTTCGCGGTGGCTCCTGCCATGATGCTCCAGATGAGGCCCACGGTCATGTCGCCGGTTAAGTACGTCGAGACCATCGGGCCGACGGCATAGACCAACGCATACGTGTACATTTTTCGATAGAGAAACCAGAGAAACGAAATATACAGAAAGGCCGGCCAATTCCACGTCAGGGCGAACTTCGGTGTTTGCCCCAATCCGAACTTTCTAAAATGTGTGAGATAGCGATCGGCGTATGGACCGATGAATTGGCGCCAGAGATGTTCATCGGGATGGGTTTCGGATTGGATCCTGGGCGCGGCGATCGGCGGTTCCGCTTCGGCGGTCAGCTGGTTCCCGCACTGGTAGCAAAACTTTGAGTCGTCCTGGTTTTGCTGTTGGCACTGCGAACAGGGTTTCATCTGTCCGAGAGTATCACAATGGAGACGCTCCCTGGGTAAAGAAGCGGCGCCACATTGTCTCTGTGCTTCCGCCGCGCCTTTGAAGTTGCTTCCCTCGACGGGCCTATGCTACCTTCCCTTTTTTTACAATGGGATACGACTGTTATGTCGACGGAAGAACTTCAGCGAGACGCTGCACAATATTTGATGCAGACCTATACGCGTCAACCGCTTTCGATTGTGCGAGGGAGCGGAACGAAGGTGTACGACCTCGAAGGGCGAGAGTACCTCGATTGTGTCGGTGGGATTGCGGTGAACGTGCTCGGGCATGGCCACCCGGATCTGGTTCAGGCGATCCAGCGCCAAGCTGCGCAGCTGATCCATACTTCAAATCTCTATTACACCGAGCCGCAAGTGCAGCTCGCGCAGATGCTGGTCGATCACTCGTTCGCCGACAAGGTGTTCTTCTGCAACAGCGGAGCCGAAGCGAATGAAGCGGCGATCAAGCTGGCCCGCCGGTATTCCCATGACAAGTATGGGGCTGGGCGATTCGAGATTGTGACGATGAAGAATTCGTTCCACGGTCGGACGTTTGCGACCTTGACGGCCACCGGTCAGGAAAAGGTGCAGAAGGACTACGAGCCGCTGCTTCCGGGTTTCAGCTACGTCGCCTTCAATAATCTGGAAGAATTACAACGGGCCGTGACCGACAAGACCGCGGCGGTGTTGCTCGAGCCGATTCAGGGTGAGGGGGGTGTCCACGTCGCGGATCGCGAGTATCTGAAGCAGGTCAGAGATCTGTGCTCGAAAAAAGATGTGCTGTTGATGTTCGATGAAATACAAACCGGGATGGGGCGCACCGGGACATTGTTCGCCTATGAGCAGTTCGGCGTGCAGCCGGACATCATGACGTTGGCAAAAGGATTGGGAGGCGGCGTGCCCATCGGCGCCTGTCTTGCGACGGATTCGGTTGCGAAAGCCTTCTCGCCCGGCAGTCACGCGTCGACATTCGGCGGCAATCCGCTTGCCTGCGCGGCCGGCTTGGCCGTCTGTCGTGCGTTGCTGGACGGTCACGTACTCGATCATGCGCGCCGGATGGGAGAGTATCTTACGAAGGGCTTATCCGACTGTAAATCGCGATACCGGGTGGTACGAGAGGTGCGTGGTCTCGGGCTCTTACAGGGGGTGGAGCTCGAGATGGATGCGAGAGTCGTTGTGAGCGAGTGTTTGGCCAGAGGCCTGTTGATCAATGGGGCCGGCGAGCATGTGCTGCGGTTCGTGCCGTCTCTGATCATCACTCAGTCGGACATAGATCGGTTGCTCGATACGCTGGCGCAGATTTTCAGCGCACAGGCGGCGTAAGGCGTATTCGGTCTGGATGGACAAGATAGAGATGCCCACACGAGGAACAGCAATGCGGGCTGGTAAAAAAGATATTCTGGATGTGGCGGCCATCAGCAGGGCGGAGGTGGAGCATTTGCTCGCAGCAGCGGTTCTGTTGAAAGACAAGCATCGGCGTGGTGTTCCGCATCCACTGCTTCCCGGTAAGACATTGGGGCTCTTGTTCCAGAAGCCGTCGACGAGGACGCGGGTGTCGTTCGAAGCGGGCATGAACCAGTTGGGTGGTCATGCGATGGTCCTGCCCATGGCCGACATCCAGCTCTCGCGTGGAGAAAGTGTTGCCGATACGGCGCGCGTGTTGTCACGCTATCTCGACGCGATCGTGATTCGCACCTATGACCATTCGATCGTGGAGGAGTGGGCGAAGGAAGCGACGATGCCGGTGATTAATGGATTAACAGACTTGAGCCATCCTTGTCAGGCCCTCTCAGATCTTCTGACGATTCGAGAGAAGAAGGG
>JAKDNQ010000117.1 GCA_030456405.1 Nitrospira sp. | reverse complement strand
ATGTGCAGCCAGCCGACCAGTCCTGGGCAAATGCTTGGGTGAGGAACCCGGTCGGCGCAATTTGTCGCAATGATAGGAGCGTGCTCTCGTTTGCAAGCGAAGCTCCGAGAGGCTTGCCCTCTAACTCCTCACCCCTTACCCCTTGCCCCTCACCTCGCGCCGCTATCCCCTCACCCCTTACTCCTAACGCCTCACCGGCGCCGAAGGCGACAAGCGGGCTCGCGAGCCAACTGCCCGGTTCAGTCGGCAAGCTGTCCCGGCCTGCCACAGTGAAGCTGCTGAACTCCCCTCCGGTCAGGGCCGCGCAACGTTGGTTGAGCAGCGACGTGGCTTCCAGAAGCTCGTTACCCAGCGGCTGAATCTTGCCGCTAGCTGGGGAGATCGGCGATTGAATCCTCACGGTGCCGTCCAGGCCGGAGCGGGAATCTGCACTGACGAGACTAGTGGCATCCTGCAGGAATAGATTTGTGGTGATCGCAATCGCGCCGCCCTGACCTTGATCCGCCTGGGCCAGAATCTGGCTATTTTGTAGGATCACATACTGCGGATCGATCGAAATATCCCCGCCGCCTCCAGACCCGTCTACGACCGAAGTGCTGATTTGGCTGTTATTGAGCTGAACCCTATCGGTAGCCACCAACGTGATGTCTCCGCCGCTCGCGGCCTTGGCCTGCGTCGTCACCGCGCTCGCGCTATTCGTCGCGACGAAGGTCTGACCCGCGTCAATATGGATGTTGCCCGCATTGCCGGAGCCGGTGCTGCTAGCTGTGACCGAAGCGCCATCTAAGATCGTGACTGAGTGACCAGCGGTGAGAGCGACGCTGCCGCCGGTTCCACTTCCCTGGCTATCGGTGAAGAGGCCGCTGCTTGAGCCGGTGAGGGCCACAGCATCGGTTGCATTCACAGTCAGCGTGCCGCCTTGGCCGGAGCCCCTCGTGGTGGCCGACATTGTCGCGCCATTCTGGACAGCCACCGAGCCGGCATTGATGGTCACATTGCCGCCGCTGCCTGACGGTTCGCCGACACCCTGCACGTTCGGCACAGTTGGATTGGTTACGGTGATGGTGGACTGTACGTTTTCGCCATTGCCGAGAATCTCTGTGGACCCGCCGGTCGATTGGAAGGTCTGATCGCCGATCTGCAGCGTCCAACTCTCCAGAGAGCCGACAGTGCCGGTCGCTTGATCCCGCACGTTCAATGTCCAATCGCCTGCGACGAGTTGATTGTTCAATTGACCCATCGGTTCACGCGGTTTGAATTCGCCCGTGAAGGGCGCCGATCCGGACGTTATCGGCGTGGTGGCTTGATCGTTGAACTGTGTGTCGGTGAAATTATCGCCGCTCCCGCCGACGCGCGAAAGAAGCGCGACCCGCGTTCCGGTTGGACTCTCCAATTGCACAACCAGCTCGCCGTCGTTCGGGTGCAGGATATCGATCGTGATCGTCATGTCAGCGAAGGGCCGTAGCGTATCGGCGGTGATGGTCGTTCCTTGCCCATCGAGCAGGATCTGGTTTGCTTGGATCATGATCGTACCGCCTTTGCCCGGGCCGCTCGTGCTCGTTGTGATGGTCCCCGCCGATTGAAGCAGCAGTTGATCGAGGGCCGTCAGCGTGACGGTACCGGCGTCTCCCTTGCCGCCTGTGACAGCGGTGATGTTGGCGCGGTCGCGCACTGTGATGTTCTTCGCGACCAAAATAATGTTGCCGCCCTTGCCGTCTCCGCGCGTGGCATCGGACGTCAAGCGTGTGCTGGAGCCGGCGATGGTAATGTTTTCTGCCGTCTTGATCGAGACCGTTCCGCCGGCTCCACCGCTGGTTGTGCTGCTGTCGATCTGGGCTCCTTCGTCGAGGAGGAGATTCTTTGCTTCAATAGTGATGTCGCCCGCTTTGCCTGGTTTGGGCGCCGCGCCTCCACCGCCACCCCCAGAACCACCACCTCCGCCTCCTGATCCACCGCCGCTTCCACTGTCTGCGCTGAGCGTCTTTGCGAAGATGCCACTGCGGGTCTGTCCGTCGGAGCTGATTCCCGACACCGTGACGTCGCCGGTCGTCGTGATGTCAATCGAGCCGCCATCTCCTGCGCCGCTCGTGCTGGCTTCGATCCGTCCGCCAGAGGCGACGGTGAGACTGCCACCGTCGATCATGATATTACCCGCATCGCCGGAGCCGGTGGTAGCCGCCGAGATCGAAGCGCCGTTCGTGATGATTACATGATCTGTCGTATTCACTATGATCGAGCCGCCGGTGGCAGTGGCCTCTGTGCCGGAGGTCGCAGCCGACAGCGTCCCGCCGTTCTGCACGGTCACCGTGTTAGCGAAAAGGTTGATATTACCGCCCTCTCCCGTGCCTTCAGTGGTTGTAAAGATGCCGCTGCCTGGGCCGTCGATCAGTACCGACTCGGCTGGGTTGTTGCTATTGCCTTGCACCGTGATATTTCCCGCATTGCCTGTGGAGTTTATAAGGGTCCTGGCACCGATCTTCCCTCCGCTAAGGACTGCCAAATTCTGGGTTTCGAACAAAATGTCACCTGCCGTGCCTTGTGGAATCAGTGGACCGCCGAGCACTACGTCCGTTAAGACCTGTGATCCGGACTCTATGGTGACATTCTCAGCACCCCCAATCGTGATGGTTCCACCCGAGCCAGGTCCGAGCGAGCTAGTAGTGACAATTGTACCGTCGCTGAGCGTTAAACCTTCCGTCTGGAACTCAATCGGTCCTCCTCCCTCACCGGTCACCGCGCTCGCGTCTACTCTAGAGGCGGTCAGCTGGATGTTGTTGGCTTGGATACTGTCGACACCTCGAAGGAGAATGCTTCCTCCAGTTCCGGTGCTCTGTGTAGGGCCGGAGGCATTGCTGAATAGCTGGAATTGAGTCAGATTCACGCTGTTGCCTTGGATTTCGATCGCCCCACCGTTGCCGGGACTGATGATGCCCTGATTGCTCATAGTTGTATCGACCGTTCCGTTTGACAGATTCACTGTCTTGCCGGTGATCGTAACCCCGCCTGCATCGACTAGAGTTCCCAAGGCCTTTGCGTTGATGACCGCAATGCCGGGATCCCCGCTAAATGAACCCGAGAACATCACTGTGTTCTCCCCTGTGACGGTCACCGCACCTGGATGGACTTGGCCCAGAGCCGGATTACCGATTACATCGAAACCGGTGGCATCCACGTCTGTGAAGATAGCAGCTCTATTGAAAGTGACATCCTTTCCCATGATCGTCACTGCGCCGCCATTTCCGGCATTATTGGCCACGGTCAAGATGAGCGAGTCGCCCATGGACAGGATTCCCTCTTCAGTTGTCAGAGTCACAGCTCCGCCGTTGCCCAAGGCGCCAACTGTTCCCGAATCATTGATGCTTGTCGAGTCAATGATGGAATTTGTGAGTGTTAGGTCGGTCTTAGCAGCAAGAGATATGGAGCCTGCGTTACCAGCGACCAAGGAGTTCGTTTGAATGAAACTGTCGGCGAGCGTGGCGGCGCCTGTGACGTTCACGGCGATGTCTCCTCCCGATCCTGTGCTGGAAAAACTGACGAAGTCTGTGTACGGACTGGTGATGATTGTGGCTCCAGTTGCTACGAACTGGCCGCCGCGGATTGAAATCGAGCCGCCGCTCCCATCCCCGAATGAAGCATCGCCAGCAGCTGATAGATTTGTGTCTTGTCCAAGTGTAATCGTTCCCAAGGCCATACCAGGTTCCGGCATCCCCGTGTTCGCCGCGACTAGACCTTTTCCCGCGACGCTTGTTAGTTGGATTGGTCTACCCGGAGCCGTTATGCTGCTCGGCGTGGCGGAAGAATCGGGAATTAGGTTGATGTCTCCACCTATGAGTGCGAGGCCGGTTCCGCTTGCAACGGTGAGTTGGCCACCTTTGAAATTGATGGCATTCGGGTTGGACCCTATGAACCCGAACGCCGCCACCGGCGCCGAACTCAGCAACACGTCGGCTGCTCCATCGGGAATTGCGTTGAAGCGCACGTTGTCCGTAAAGTGTAGACGGTCGGCAGTAGTGAAAGTCATCATCCCGCCTACATTGACGGTGGCGTTCGGACCGAACAAAAATCCTGCGGGATTCATCAGGAACAGATTTGCGGAAGGGTAGTAGGTTGCGCTGTCCAAACTTCCAAATAAACTCGATGACCCTCCCGTTACCCGGGCAAGGATATTCGACACGTTCGAATCGGGGAGAGGGTTGACGAGCCCCGTTTGGAATCGGGCGCTGTCCAATGCTCCGATATCGAAGTCACCGAAGCTGTGGAAGAGATTGTTGCCAGCCCTGGTTCCTCCTGTGATCACACACTCGGCGGTGCACAGAGGTGTCGGAACGATAGAGGTTCCTGACGTGATGATTGTACCGAGACTGGCAGGGCTTCCAGTTCCATCAGTTGGAGAGATCGCTGTGGAGGGTTCGGCATCGGCACTAGGAAGATTGGAGGATGAGAACGGGAAGAGGCTCAAGAGCAATAGAACGACGCCAAGGAAAGAGATACAAGGAGCGCCGACGGTCACCGGCTTTTTTCTCATGATGAATTCCCCCAGCTGCAACTCAAGGTGTTCGAACCGCGCGTCCTCGCACTTTAATCCCAAATCAAAGGAGAGCCATTCTTTTTCGAGATCGTATTCTATCGAGTGTCTTTCTCGATTCCCATATGGTTCGAACACGGGTAAGTCCTATGGCTAACCGACCTTCTCGTTTGGCGCTTTGGCGGTTGCCGAGGGGGCCCTGCTGTCGAACCACTCGTTCTCAAATTATTGAAGACCTAGACTTCATTTTGTCTCAATTAGGTAATACAAACGCGCTACTCCGTCAGTTGCCTCATCGTCCCCCGGTGGTGTTTTTGTGTCTCCACCGAAACGCATGTCAAGCATTCCAACCAGTGGGACAGCAAAGTATTGATCGACATCAATGTCGCACGGGAATTTAGTCACATGCCCAACCTCAGTGCTAACTGGCTTCCAATCGGTGTAACACACAGCATTTTTCACCCCCTCTGCAACCAGGCCAAATCGCCACCAAGTTACGGGGATCCAAAAGGGCCTCCAGGTAACTTCTCCATTCTTTGTCCAAAAGATTGGGAATGTCTTCGCACCCTTCGGGACACTCGCGACGATGGAATAGTCATATTCTGAAGCTAGTCTGGAGAAGAAGGGGAGCATACCGTCAGATAGCTCTTTGCCACCTTCGGAGATCAGGTTTAGCTTGTTTGCACAACCAAACGTGAGAAGAATCGGGACTAACAATGTGCATTTCAATAAAGACCACACTATTTCGCGTGTGGAAGATGGTCTAGCTCGCATCGGCGCTCTCCATTTCTGATGTTCATGATCGCGGAATAATCTGTCACGACACATTTTAGATGGATTCATGATCGAACCCAGATCAGGGTATGACAAACTTCTTGTCCGGAGGAGAAGTGTACATTGTAGTTCCTACCCAGTACTTAAGGATTCCTCTATAATTACCAGGCTGAGGGATACTACAGTTCTCCCATATATAGTCATCACCCTCGGTGGATCTTTTTGGCAGAGTGCATACGAGTTCATAAGGGAGCTTATCCTTCCTGATCTCAGCGGACCAATGAGTTGCACCAGAAGTGCCTCTACACAAATAGAATGGTTGTTGAGGAGTTCCTAGGTGTGTAGGATTCACCATATGCTTGCCACACGCGCTATTCTTTCCAAAGTGCGGCATCGTGTCACTAAACTGTGCTAATGCAGTGTCATATTGTAGCAACAGACTCCCAAGCATCAGGCCACTAACAAAGACGTGGCCACAGAACCTCTTCATCTTCCACCTCCTGATGGTTAGTGTAAAACTCGATGCTCCTCGGAGAAGACAGGAACGGTGCCAAGAATCTGTACCGAATTGAAGTCGTTGCTCCTGCAAGGAACCGATTCGCTGGTGACCGGGAAGAAGAAGACCGAAATTCTTGAAAGCCTGAGGCGCCATTCATGGCTGGCTCCTTTGAAGATCCAGTGAGAGAAATGAGTCATACTACGCGTACAAACAATTACGTACCGTCGTATATACTTTAGCTAGGCTTCTGTGGCATTTTCCGCAATACCCCTTTAGTAGGGGTCTGCGGAGAGTTGTTCTTGTTTATTTGGTTTTTCTCGTTTGTTTGGTTGAACGAAATAACCAGATAAACAAAACAAACCAGACCAACTTGTCCAAGGGAGGGAGCCGCAGCTCCGGGTCTCGCAGAGCCGAGGCTCCCATGGCGTTGACGTTCAGACGACCAGGAAGCATACAACCAGGGGGAGGGTCCGGTTGGGTTTGCTCCAGAATCATGTCGTCAGTGGAATCTCAGGTATGAATCCTCGCCAGTGAGTCCTCACGCGTGAATCCCAATGACGGATGGCCGTCTGCTCGTCCGCCCTACACGATGCTGAAAAAGTCCGCCAGCTTCGTTCTCGCTTCGCTCAGAAGCTCAACGTACCGAAGCGTACGCCTCGCCTCTTCGCTCGTTGCGGCCTTGCTGAACGGCCTTTTTGAGCATCCTGCTGACGATTAAGGCATATCGCAATCGCTGTGCCAGCGAGATTCTCTAGCCGGCTCTTGTGAAATCCGTCCTGATTGTCTTGACAATTCAAAGGTTACCGCAATGTCGGAGGGGAATACGTAGCAGCAGAAGCCGAGAGGCACTCGCTCAACTGAATCCATTTTGATTCTAAAAGTATCTAATTGGATTCAGCGGAAGACC
>JAKDNQ010000481.1 GCA_030456405.1 Nitrospira sp. | reverse complement strand
AGAAACTCCGCCCGCTGAAACTGGTCTGGCAGCTGCTGCTTAATGGTCTGTTCGATCACGCGGGGACCGGCAAAACCGATCAGTGCCTTCGGTTCGGCCAGGATCACATCACCCAACATCGCGACACTGGCCGTGACGCCCCCGAACGTGGGGTCGGCTAACAGACAAATAAACGGGAGCTTCGCCTCACCGAGCTTGGCGACAGCGGCGGACGTCTTCGCCATCTGCATCAGGGAAAGAATCCCCTCTTGCATCCGGGCCCCTCCAGAGGTCGTGACCAAAATGACCGGCAACTTGCCTTCCAATGCCCGATCGATTGCCCGGCAGATCTTTTCCCCGACAACCGACCCCATGCTGCCGCCCATAAAGCTGAAATCGAATACGCAAAGCACCACACGGCGGCCGTTCATCATCCCTTCACCGATCACCATGGCATCTTTTCGGCCGGTCTTCCCCTGATGCGCCTTCACACGATCCTTATACGATTTCGTGTCCTGAAAATTCAGCGGGTCTAGGGGACCGATCTCGACATCCCATTCTTTGAACGTCCCAAGATCAACCAACAGCGCAATCCGCTCCATGACAGAGATCGGGAAATGATAGTCGCACTTCGGGCACACCTTATTATTGCGTTCGACTTCTTTGCGAAAGACGATTTCCCGACAGTTGTTACACTTGAGCCACATTCCCTCCGACACCTTGGATCGTTTCGGCGCTTCAGGCTCAGTTGTTTTCTGTTTCTTAAACCAGGCCATAACGTGCTCCTTTTAGTCGCGAGCGTGGCTCTCGACACCCGTGAAGCGGATCTCGTTGGGACAAGAGCGTATGGCTCATGGCTTATAGCTGATGGCAAAGACGCTCACTCTCCATTTCCGTACCATACGCTATTGGCTATACGCCATATGCTCTTTTCTTCGGACGAACGACGGACGATGAGGAAGGCAGAATACCATAGCCGCCTTCATGACGCACGTAGATTTCCCCTCGATGAAGGTCACACGTCACGTCAGAAAAGCTGGCTGCCGAAGCCGATGTGATACATCATCATGAGTCCGACGGCCACGCTGCCAAGACTCGCCACCCCCTGCAGCGCAAGAAAGACCGGGCGACCGAGGTTCAGCGACCACAACACCGGCAGGCTCACAACCATCCCCACTAACACCATTCCGATGATCGAACCTAGTCCGAATACCGCGATATACGTCAGCCCCTCCGACACCGATTGCGCAGACGACAGCACAATCAGCAGCAGCGCCGCCGACCCCGCCAGACCATGGGCCATGCCGATACAGAACGGCCGGATGGAATTGCGCCACCAGTGACCATGCCCATGATCCTCCACAAGCGCATGACTATGGAGATGCATGTGCTGTGCACCGTCATGATCGTGCGCATGGACATGCCAGCGTTCCCGAATCAATCGGATTGCGAGCATCCCACCAAGAAGCACGAGCATCATGCCGACTCCGAATTCGGCCGCGACCGCCACGGGCTCAGGAATCGATACACGAAGCACCAACACCACCGCCCCGGCCAAGAGTAAGACGACGGTATGGCCAAGCCCCCAACTGAATCCGACCATACCGGAAGCGCGGAGCGATGGCCGTTGTGCCAATATCGTGGATACGGCAGCCAAATGATCCGTGTCCAAGGCGTGGCGAAGACCCAGCACCAACCCGAGTCCCAATATGGTGAGGAATTCAGTATCCAGCATGCGGCCTCGACAGGATCAGTCCTGTGGGACAGGGGCATCGACGGTACGATGGAGCATCAACCGCCGCGAGCGTGCATCTCGAGATGGGGGTCTTCACGAAGTTTCTCAATATCGATGAGCCCTCCCACACGCAACCCGTCATGTTCAAGCGCCTTGCGCTCCTCTGCGCCACGGTCACGGCGGCCTTCCCAGCCGACGCGGATCAAGGCCCGCATCTCGTCGGCTGAGACGCCGGCGCGAAGGGACTTGCGCAGATCCGTTCCTGTCGTCGCATAGAGACAGCGGTACCACATGCCGTCGGCAGTCACCCGGCTGCGATCGCAGCTCGCACAGAATGGCGTGGTTGTGGAAGGAATAATCCCAAAGGTGGTTCTATCCGGCAATAGAAATCGCTGCGCCGGCGCAGCCCCCCGCTCAGGCATCGGCTCGATTGCCCCATAGTGCTCACTAAGCAAGGCGAGCATGTCGGCGCGAGAGAACACTTTCTCATGAGACCACTCGTTCGCCCCCCCGACATCCATATATTCGATGAACCGAACCTCCGCCTGCAACTGCTTGCCGAACTCGATCAGATCGACCAGCTCATCGTCATTGAAACCCCGAATTGCCACGGTGTCGAGCTTCAGCCCTGTGAATCCCACCCGTCCCACCGACTCAATTCCTTCTATCACACGCGCAAACTCATCACGGCGAGTCAATTGGCGAAATCGTTCCGGTTTCAGCGTATCGAGGCTGACCGTGACACGATGGAGCCCAGCCTCATACAGCGCCTCGGCCTGATCCGC
>JAKDNQ010000023.1 GCA_030456405.1 Nitrospira sp. | reverse complement strand
CACCCACAGTCCGTCGCACACAAACATCGGAAGCAGTAAGCTCAGAATGATGGATGGCGGGGCGAGCCCGGCAACAGGTTCTCCTCGTTTTGCTCTATCTCATCCGAAGAAGGATCTTTCGTCGTGACCAATCGAATCAGGATCGCGCCGATTATTTTGCTGGCGGTTGGGTCTCTTCTGACTGCCGATGGTCTGGCCTGGGCGGCTGACAAGTCTGTCATGCGCCCGCGGGTGCCACGCGATCAGATCGAGGCGGCCCGCACTATGACGAATCCACTCCCTGCCGGCGAGGAGATCATTGCGAAAGGCAAAGTGCTGTATGAAGGGAAAGCCTTTTGCAAGACTTGTCATGGGCCGGATGGCAAAGGGCTTGGGGCAGATATTGCGCCGGGGAGCCTGAAAGGTCCCTTACCGAGAAATTTCACCGATAAGGCATGGCAAGCCGCTCGAACCGATGGGGAACTGTTCTGGATTTTGAAGAATGGCAGTAAGGGAACGGCAATGGCTCCTTTTATTCCGCTCGTATTAACGGAAGAAGAAGCCTGGCAGGTGTTGCGGTATGTGCGCTCGTTTCGGGAGTAAGCAAGCGTCTGGGCCTAGGACTTCATCCGCGACTCTCAGTGTCGTCTGAGCGGATATCTTCAACAAGAGGAGGTGATATATGGCAACGTTCATTATTTCCGGGAGTCGAGGCACGGACGATCCCACGATGGCGACGCTGCCGTTCATGGCGGCGAAGGTCGCGAACGAGCAAGGGCATAATGTCATTCTCTGGTTATGGAACGAGGCTGTCGTGCTCGCGCGTAAAGGGTCAGCCGATCATGTGACGGGGGTGAATCTCACGCCGCTTAAAGATGTGTTGGCGGCGGTCCAGGCCGCGAATATTCCCATTTGGGTGTGCGGCGCCTGTGCGGTAGCGCGTCAGATCGCCGAGCAGGATCTGGTGGCCGGCGCTGTGATCAAAGCCATGCCGGATTATATTAAGGCTGTCTCAGAACGGGAGAAAAGCATCGTCTTTTAGGGAAGCGAGACTCTTTGTGAGTGCTCGTCGGTGTACTGCCGGAACGCCTTCGGAAACTTGCCCACACGTTTCTTGGCCACCTACCACCCCTCCCGGCGCCAAGTGTTGCCAATTCACCGTGTTTCAATCCAGGGGTTCACCTAGTTATTTAGACATCAAATAGCCGATTTAGAATAAGAAAGAGGTTCTGATATGTGTGCCCCACACGGGACTTTCGCGAAGACAATTGCTTTCCAGGAGCGGACGACTGTTGCTCGGCCTTGGTCTGTCCCAAGGGATTCCGTTAGCGGCGTTGGCTGACAGATTCCCTCCAGGGATTTGGAGGATTCCAGCATTCCATCCGCAAGCAAAGCTTTGAGTCGCGTTCCACAAAGGATAACATTGGCATCGGCCTATCCGTTCGATTCTGATGAGCAAGGCTTGTACACCGATGAAGCGATCATTTTTTTCGCAGCCCGCCACCGGAAATTTAGCGAAGCCCCGAGCTAGCCGACCGGCTGCGTAGAAAGCCTGAAACGGCGGATGCGTGAATGCAGGAGATGACCATGCTACAAACAGGCATGAATCCTTTCCCGTGACCATGTCTCTTATCGCAAAGTCGCTTTTGCAAACAGGAGGGAAGTCATGATTTTTGAACAGATTAATCCTCATGCCTGCCGTACGTATCTGATCGGCGACGAGAAGAGTCGTGAGACGATCCTAGTCGATCCGGTTCTGGAACACGTCGAGGACTACCTCAAAACGCTGGAGCAGCGGAAGCTCACGCTGACACATGTCATCGATACCCATACCCATGCCGATCATATTTCCGGGGGCGCGG
Organism: Nitrospira sp.; assembly: GCA_030456405.1. The sequence continues at coordinate 15,419 of JAKDNQ010000023.1, read as the reverse complement.
CGCTCAAGGATGAGACGGGATGCCAGTATGTCATGCATCAAAAGGCACCGGCGCGCTGCGTCACCTTTCACGTGACGGATGGATTCGCATGTCGTCTCGGCAATATACCGGTGAAAGTGATAACCACGCCGGGGCACACCAAAGACAGCGTAGCGTTAGTGCTTCAAGACCGTGTGCTGACAGGAGATGTTCTCTTCTTAGACGACGCTGGGGCAGGACGCACGGATCTGCCAGGCGGCGATCCCGGCGAGCATTGGGACAGTATGCAGCGGGTGCTCGGTCTGCCCGATCATCTCATTGTGTATCCGGCCCACGAGTACCGTGGTCGCCAGCCGTCGAGTATGAAAGATCAGAAACTCCGCAATCCAAATTTGAAACCTCGAACCAAGCAGGAGTACATCGACTATCTGGAAGGACTTACACTCGGTCCTGCCGATTGGATGAAGGATGTGCTGAAGGCCAACTATGCCTGCGCGCGCGATCCCAAGGCAGCCTGGATTCCGGTCGATGTGCCGGCCTGCGAAGTCCAGGGCACGATGGCCCTGGGAGCCAACGATCAACAGGTGGCCAGTATGCCGGCGGAAGAAGTGAAGCGAGAACTAGAAACCGGGACTCGCCTGTTTGTACTCGATGTGCGGGACCCACACGAACTAAAAGAAGAACTCGGCCACATCGCAGGAGCAACGAACATCCCGGTTGCCACGCTGGCCCATCGGTTGGCTGATCTGGAAGCGTATCGAGATCGGGAGATCGTGACGGTCTGCAAAGCGGGAGGGCGGGCGCATACCGCGGCGCAGATCCTCATGCAAGCCGGCTTCCCCAAGGTGCATGTGATGATGGGCGGAATGCAGAGATGGAAGGAGGCGGGATTTCCAACGGAGGCGTGATTGATCGGTATGAGGGAGAAAGAGGACGTATCAGAATGAACGGTTGACCCGTTGAATGTACGGAGTTCAGCAGATCGACTGCGTGAAAGATTTACGCATTGTTCCAAGATTGACGAACGACGCTTCACGGATGAAGATATACCGATGACCATCGACCATGCAGGGCTGGCTGTTCTGTCAGGCGGGTTGATCGGTCTCATGCTCGGAGCCACCGGCGGGGGCGGCTCGTTCCTGGCAATTCCGCTTTTGGTGTACGTGCTTGGTGCGAAAGTGCAGTCTGCTACGGCACTCTCGTTGGTGGTGGTTGCGGCTTCGGCGTTGATCGGCGTGTATCAACGAAGGCAGTCCGGTGAGGTGAGGGTGAAGCCTGGATTGGTCTTCAGCGTCACCGGCGCAGTCGGTGCCTGGGTTGGCTCATTTGGGCATCGGTTCGTACGGGGAGAAACGGTGCTCCTGCTGTTCGGCGCCTTGATGATCGTAGTGGCTTGGCGGATGTGGCGAAGCAGCGGTCAAAGTGTCGGAGGTTTTACCGGCGAGAGTTGTGCCGAGCGTTTTCCGCGCTCCTGCTGGGTTAAGGTCTCGCTGATCGGCATGGTCGTCGGGCTCTTGACCGGATTCTTCGGCGTTGGCGGCGGTTTCGTGATTGTGCCGGCGCTCGCACTGGTGCTGGGGTTTCCCACGCGGATGGCTGTGAGTACGTCACTGTTGATCATCGCGTGTGTCGCCGTCGGAGGGCTTGTAGGCCATTTACAGGCAGGACAGATGGATTGGCCTCTCGCCGGCCTCTTGTTGCTGGGGAGCGCCGTGGGTATGACCGGGGGGTCGTGGGTTGTTCGACTGGTCTCACCAGCGACGTTGACGAAGAGTGTCGCAGTCGTCGCAATCGGGGTCGCGATCGTCATGATTATTCATAATGGCATGAAACTGCTTGAGGGGAATATGTGAATCTGGAAACAGATTCTCCAAGGTTGAAACGATGCGAGAGCCCTTGGACGTGAAAAAATCTCTCACCAAGAAACTTCACTGACAAGGAATGGCAGGCCGCTCGTATTGACGGAAGAAGCGTGGCAGGTGCTGCGATATGTGCGGTCTTTTGGTCAACCATAGGAGCACACCACATAGAATTGCCGGGCGAGACGGACGAGGGTTCAAGGTCCGAGGTTCCCGAAACACAGAACTCAGATCTTAAAACCCAGAACCTAGAACTTAGGATCCCGCTCGTCGCGCATCCCGTCAGTTTTACCCCCAAGCTTTCTCGCCTCGTTTTACGAGAGACGGCAAAAGCCTCTGCATCTTTTTTCTGGCCTTCTCACGACGCTGGCGCTGGCGTTCGACCATGCGTCCGGCGACAAAGGCGGCCCTGGTGCTGGCCGAGTGCTTGAGGAACGCCCGGACATGCGCTTCAGCTTGGACGGCGTCTTGGTGCATACCTAAGATGTTCTGCGCGACGCGGGCCTTCTTGACGAAGCGTGTGGCCGGCTTGCCGACCATCGATTCCGCGAGTTCGGCGGCATAGCGGGCCCGTTTGGTTTTGATCCTAGTATCGTGTACCGTGGCATTGTTGGGCGTGTGACCAGCCTGGCGGATCGCGTTTCGTAACTTTGTGAATTCCTGCTTGGCGAGGTCATGCAACGTCATAGTCGATTCAACGGCGCTCGGATCGTGCGGTGCTTCTCGAAGCCGCCTGATCAGGTCGAGATATCGTGCGCTCTTTAGCTCGTTCACTAGGATTTCTTGGGCCTTGTTCCGTTGGGCTTCCAGATGGGCGATGAATGGTGTCAGAGGCCGGCGATCTCGCGCATCCAGCGCGGTCGATTCTTGACGGAAATAGGCGAGTTGCACGTCGAGGTCGCGAGCCGGTCCCAGCAGGCGGCCGAGCCAGCGCAACTCATCCCGTAACGAGTCGGCCCATTCAGGAATCAGCATCGGTTTGGCGGCGCGTAGGACGGCGCGCAATTGCCTCGTAGCCACACGCATTTGGTGCAGGCTTTCAGGTTCCCTTCCGAGCCTGGCGCCGGGATCGTGCGCAACCAGCAATCGAACATGCCGCGCGAGGGCCGACTTCACATGATCTATCACCGGCGCATCCGATGCCGGCGGTGGCTCCGGACCAGAAGCCACAAAAGACAGCGCGCGAAATAGCTTGGGGCGTCCGTCATGATCGTCGGCACCCGCTCGACGGAGCTGTCGTTCGATGTCAGACAGCGCGCTGTCCTTCCCATCGATCCGTTCGATTTCGAGTTCTCGAAAGCGCTGAATGACCGTTCCGTCCTTCATGACGGACACATGGTCGAGCGTCACGTCTGCGACAGGGGCACGGTCCATACGGACACGGATACCGGCTCGCCAGACTCGTAAAGTCGCCACAGGCAAGAGTTCTCGCTGTCCCAGAGGGAGAAAGAGTAAATCGCGGAATATATTTGGTGGCATAGATTGGCGATCGACCAGCTCAATTTCCTGCCGGTCCTTCATCAGCGGGAGTTTCATTTGCCAGGCCTGTCTCCCACGCTCGACTCGATGGCGGAGGGTGATCCCCGCATGGGCTAGGTCGTATTGTGAGGTGTCGTAGTAGGTCGAGGTCAGCTGCCGTCGCGGAAGCGGGGCGCCGGGGAGCTCAGGTAGACGGAAACGGTCACCAACAGCCAGCTTGATCTCACGCTCGACCGTCGATTGTACAGCCGGGTTGACAGTAGCTGGTTCTGTCGGTTTCGAGGGAGTGTTCTTGGCACGAGCCATCGCAGTTTCCTTACGGGACCTGTCGCTATGAATGTCGCAGAAGGAGGGAGCGGGAAGCAATCCCCTAAGTAGGAGAATGGGCCAAGTCTGCTTTCAGATCAAGTCATTGATAAGTTGACGTTATATTCAAGCTGAGCGACCGGTCGGTGTCCAAGTGCGACGGTTGATTTAACGGACAAGTAACTCTGTCGTAACGATATGGTGTTTGTCCGATCCTATTATTGCCTCGCAATGTTGACGGATACACCATCTAGAGCAGGCGTATGCGGTTTTGTGCTCATCTTTCTGAAGTCCGAGTCGATCGCGAAGTCGTTGAAGAACGCTCTGGAAACGGGCGGATATCGTGGCGCAGCGGTGACCACGGAATCCCGTGCCCTCTCAGAGGCGGAAGTGAACGCACCATCCTTAATTATTCTTGACCGTCGCTCCGACTCCGTCGCCAAATTCCGCCGGATGAGAATGTTGAAAAGAGTCCCGATCGTCGCGGTGCAGGAGGGAAGCCTTTCCTATCAGGACGAAGAGTGTCTTCAAGAATACGATCAGGATGTAGATTTGGTCGTGTGCGGCCAGAGTGTCCGCGAGATTGTCGCACGGGTGCGCGCCATCCTTCGACGCCGAGAGGCAGGCGTCGAGTTGAACAACCAGTATAGCGCGGGGAATATTCGAATGGACCTCGATCGTCACGAAGTCCTGATCAACGGCTATGCCATCGACCTCACCCCAAAGGAATTCCAGATTCTCAGGCACTTCCTCGAATCGCCCCGCCGCGTATTCTCTCGCCAGGAGTTGCTCAACCTGGTGTGGGGGGAAGGATTTGCTCTCGAAGAGCACGCGCTTGATGTACACATTCATTCGCTGCGGCAGAAGATTGAACAAAACCCGTCTAGTCCGACATTGCTCCTGACCGTAAGAGGCGTGGGATACAAGCTGCGAGCCTGAGACAGGCATGGTCTGTCTGGTCGATCTTGTCTATCCGGTCTGTCTCGTCGCCGAATAGACAAGATAGACCGAATAGACCACCGGTCTTGAGAGGGTTGAAAGTTAGAATTCGTCGATGGAGACGGGGCGAAGCAGATCGCGGACGGAGAGGGTGCCGATCACCGTCCCACCCTTGGTGACACCCAGGTGGTGGGTCTGGTGCCTATCCATGAGGTCTGCCGCTTCGGTGAGGGGGCGGCGTTCATCGATCCCAATGATCGGGCGGCTCATGATGTCTTCGACGGGGATAAAGTAGGACGCCTTGTCGGCTCCCACGAATTTCTTGACGACATCCGATTCCGTGACGATGCCGATGATCCGGTGATCGTGAGAGACCAACACGCTTCCCACATTGCAGACTTTCATCAACTTGGCGGCCTCGATGACCGAGGTGCCGGAATCTACCGTCACGAGATCCCGCTTCATGAGTTGACTGACTGTAACCATCTGTTCCCCTCCTTTGATTGTGATTATATGTATTGGCGTGATTCTACCAAGTCTGTATTGCGCTGCGGTTAGCGGCTTGTTACTGATGCGTAAATTCAAGGCCTGCTTAGTTTCATCATTCATGATGGTTCATGTGGGTGGCAAACGCCGACGCGGCCGACTCGGAGGCGTTGTAGACCATCGCACCACCGAAGTCCTCCTTACCCTTTCCATCCCTCAATTGAGTCGTGTGATCCGCCCTTCAATGGCTGCCGAGAACGGCTGCGGTAAGCCCTGGACATAGGCGATCAGCGCATCCAGATCGATCGGGCCGCCTACCTGATTCTGTCCCTGCGTCAACACCGTGAAGTTGTCGCCACCCGCCGCCATGAAATTGTTGACGGTCACAGAGAAGCTCGCTTGCCGGTCGATCGGGGCGCCGTTTCGGCGCACTTCGACGATGCGATCTCCGATCGGCCGGTTGTTATCCCACGTATAGGTGAGCCCGGAGGTTTTCATGATGCGCGGGAAAGGTTGATTGAGCCATTGTTGATTCAGCAGGTCGTAAATCTGCTGGCCAGTCAAGTTCATACGGACCAGACTATTGCCGAACGGTTGTACCGTGAATAGTTCGCCGAACGTCACGGGACCTGCCAAGAGATCGGCCCGGATGCCGCCGGGATTCATGAACGCGAAGTCCGTACCAAGGGCCGTTCGCTGCGCATCGGCGATCAGATTGCCCAGCACCGACTCACCGGCCGGATTTTCCGTTCGCAGCAGGTCGGTGGCGGCTTCGCCGATCACGCGGTTGACGAGCGGCGCGACTTTGGCCTCAGCTTGCGCGACCAGCTCGGCGACCTGAGGATCTGGCGTCAGGCCCGGCCCGGCATCCGCGAACGTCGTAACGATGGCTGCGCTCTTTGCCACTACGTCGCGTGTCTTCCGATCGATCGTGAGGTCGATATCGCCATAGGCAGTGCTGGAGGAGAAGGCCTGTGTGATGAGGATCTCCGCGCCGTTCTGGTTCTTCAGCAGCGCGTTCGTGAATGAATGAGCATGGCCGGACACGACCACGTCCACATCGTCGTCCAAGCGCGAGACGATATCGACGATGTCCTGGCCGTTGATGAGCCCGCCCGGCTGAGTAGGGCCTTGGTAAGATGTCTGCCTTCCGCCCTGATGGATCACCACAATGAAGGTATGGATGCCTTCTTCCCGGCGCAGCCAACGCACGTACCGGTTAATGCTGTCCGCTTCGTCGAGGAATTTCAACCCGGCGACGCCGGTCGGCGTGACGATCGTGGGCGTCTGTTTGAGGACGGCTCCAATAAAAGCAAGCCGTACGCCGTTCACCTGCTTGATCACGAAGGGTGGAAGAATAGGCTTTCCAGTCTTCTCCTCGACCACGTTGGAGGATACGGTCGGATACCGGGAGCCGCGATAGGGATTCTCCAAGAACGGGCCGGCCGGATGGTTGCCGCCGTTCAATAGACGGAACAGTTCATCTTTGCCTTCGTCGAACTCATGGTTGCCGGGCGTCCCGACGAGGTTGCATTTGGGATGCAGGCGGCGATCGAGATGGTCGTCTCGCATATCGTCATCGTCCCAGAGGCGGCGACCAGTGAACCAGTCTTTTCGATCATTGAAGCGGCAGTAGCGGTTGGCCAAGAGGTTCAAGAAGCTGATGGACGGTTCGTTTTGGAGTAGGGCCGATTCCGGAGGCGAGGCGCCGACATGATCGCCGGAGTGCACGATGAAGGTGCGATCGCCGAGACCAGGATCGTTCGGATCCGTCTGGGCTGCGGTGAGATACGACACCAGCACTGCGGCTCCTCCGACCGGACGATTCGTCACGCGCCGTCCCGCCGAGATCTGTCCGTGAAAATCGTTGATGCCGAGTATCTGCACATGCAGAAGCGAGTCTTTATCCTGTTTTTGAAAATCGAGGTGTTGCCACTCCACCCTCCGTTCGGCGGCACGGCGCACCTCAACGGAGTTGTCTTCGTCGTCGTCGCGATCCCATTCGAGAGAATACCAGTCCTGTGATAGGCCGGCGAATGCGAGTTGAGAGACGCACGCGCCTTCAACGAAGACAAGCCCGCTCAGGGCAAGGGGGACAACCATCTTCTTCAGCATGTGTCTGAACGGCATGGGACGCTCCTTTCATTGAATGGAAGCTCATTGAATGCGCACAGTGATCTGGTAGTGCACAGTGCGCAGACGAAGCATACTCACGCCGCGTTACGAATCGGTTGGGGGGAGGTTGAGGAGAGGTAAATTATGGATCAAGGTTCTCTTCGTACGAGTGGCGAGCGGAGCGTGATCTTGTGAAGATGCGAAAGGGTCTGCCCATGCAAATATAAATACCTAATGATACAGATCCCCTACGTAAGTGGCATTGTATCTGTCCCTCAGATCTCACTACTCTGACCGGGCTCTTGTCATGACGGCGGGCATAATATAGTCACCAACTCGATGGAGGCGTGTTCATGTGGGGGCAGGAGAAAAAAATAGGGACGGGCTCACGCGAGCAGGAAGGCAAGGAGGTTGTTATGGGTGCTGCCAACTCAACAAACACCGAGGGGGCTGGAGACATTAGTGCCTTTGTGGGAAAAGGAGTCGAGTTCAAGGGTTCGATCTCCTATAGCGGTACGGTGAGAATTGACGGATATGTCGATGGAGAAATCCATACTGATGGCGTCCTGCTCATTGGTGATGAGGCCGTTCTCCAAGCAACAATTACCGCCGGAACCATTATCTGTAAAGGAAAGATTACGGGGGACATCGTGGCAACAGAATGCATCAAGCTCCGCGCGCCAGCTATCATGACCGGGAGTATCAAAACGCCGATCCTATCGATGGAAGATGGCGTGATGTTCAACGGCGCCCTCGATATGGCTCACGGTGTGCGCGAGCTCCCGCAGGATGCCTCGTTGCTTTCCATCGGAGTGGTCGAACCACTGAATAGTAAGCGAGTCAATGGTTAGCGGGATATCTATGCAGCGTCGTTGCACCTGAGGAGAGACTGCTTAGGGAAGACTGTCTCAGGAATTGCGGCGAACCTCCAATCGCGCCTGCTTCAAATGCAATATCCCTAAGCAAGGCAGGATAAATCGCCGCACTTTCCTGTCTTTCCTGCGCCCGACCGACTTAGTCGCCAGTCTAATTTTAACCGGTACAACACTCTCTAGTGACTCAGCCGCGGACGATGGCCCCCCTCATGTCATAGAGAATCCAGAACGGGTCGCTTTGTGCCTGCGGGTGTACGCTATTGATCTTCATGGCTGTGACGATTTCGTGAAACACGACTATGAATTCCTGCTCCGAGGCCGGCTGCACACGTTGGTTCATCTGGTGAGGAATCTTTCGGCTATCTTCTGCCACGATGAATCTTCAATGGATTCAGTGAATGTCCTGTACCGAATGCCTTTGGTGCCTGTCGACATTTTGAGCGGTGCAGTACAGCCCTTCATGACATTCGTTCTCCAAGGGGCTTGTGCCCAGGAGGGCATGCCCATGACACATTTTTACGTGAACTTAACCTCACCGTAATTGATCCAAGCGGCGGTGCGGTGCAAGATAAGGATCAAGCATCCACCCTCTCTCTCAAAGGAGGCGCCATGCGTGCATCGAAGACCGAGGCGGCGGTAAACTATGAGAAGATGATCTCCCTCCATGAGGTCCTCCAGTTACTCCGCGAGTTGGAGTGCTTGGGATTCGTGAAACGGACAGGGGAATTCCAGCATGGGTACCCTGTATATGCTGCCACCGCCACGAGCAAGGAGGCCTGCTCACGAGCTGCGCAACCTATTCCGACATTCAACCGAGGTGCGCAGCGTGACGATCTGGGGGGGGGGGGCGAGCGGAGCGAATGATTGCCAGGGCAAGGATACGCAGTGGACACTCTAAGCATTACGGACCTTTCACAGCAAGAAGCAGATCGGATCATGAAGTCCCTGAACGGGGTGTTCTTTCAAAACTTCCAAGCCGCGTTTCTTGAGGAACGTTCCCGTAGGTACGACAACAACGAGATGTGGGCCCTCCCTGAACACCAGCGCGTCTATTTTCGAATCGAATCCTATCTGTTCGGAATCAACTTCGGTCAATCAGGGCTGATCGCACTTTCATCATTTGCGCGGATTGCTGCGACCACTGCTACGAGATGCGCGCAATGCCTACAGTGCCTTCTTGAAGAAAAACTGTTCCCGCTCGGTGTGGCTCAGAACAAACGCCTCATTACCGCCCTCCTCACAAAGAATGCGAAGGACGTGTTTCACGAACTTCAAAAACATCTGCCCGGGGTACGGATTGCTGACAAGGAGCGGTTTGGTCACTACCTTGCCACCGTCATCTTTTGAGGCCGACTGATAATTGCTGCCGTCTGAGATGAAAGCAATTGAAGACGGTTAAGGAAGAACCCCTTCTACTTTACCGCCACTGGACAAATCTATCACCCAGGCTCACGACCCCGTTTCTTATGTTGGGGCGTGTTAGCGATTACCCTCGTCATCGTCATCCTCGACGTCCTTATCCTGTGAATCTCGCTCGATTTCAAAAACGACGACAGTATTGCTGACTTCGTGTGAGACGACTATGAGGGGGTTGCCGTTCGGACTGTCCTTTTTCTTGATGAAGAACAGGCCTTCAGGGGCAAGGTCGGTTGGCGCAGTGTTGATGTAGGTGGCAAACTTCGGCTCGGTAGGCTTGGAGATGTCGTAGACCATGACACCGCCGATTCGCTCCAAGCCGATGAAGGCATAGGTTCTGCCGGAGACTTTCCCGATCGCGACGCCCTCCGGTTCGGGGCCTTTGTTGTCGCTTCTGGTGTCGAAGGTGGCGATGTCCCCTTGTGAATTGAACAGATCGGGAAGCAGGGCCGCCGTGCGTTGTTCGAGTTCGTCGCCACTGTCGTAAACCAGCGTCCCGTCTGCGCGGCGAATGGAGAAAGACCGTCCTCCTGGCACGTAGAGACGTTCAAACTCCTGGTCGGTATCAAGTTCCTTAGCGCCGTTCACATTCGTCACCGTCAGCCGGCCGAGGTTGTCGTTATTGCGGAGACCGGTTTCTCCCGTCGTGATGTCGGGATACCCTTGGGCGGCAAAAGCTGCGGCATCCAGGGTGAGCGTGCCGGCGCGCGCTTCTTCGCTGAAGCCAGGGGGATAGTCGCGCGTGTCCCCTTCATTGGCCGTGACGAGATAGGTGTCCCCGTTCACGCGATACGAGGCAATCGCGTCGGGCTCGTACATCCCGAACACCGGCCAATTGCGGATGTTGATGATGCCATTGTTACTCGCACCGGGCACGTCCCGGTCGCTGGCGTCCAATTCGTTGCCGGTGAGGGAGTGGTTTTTGAAGCCGAGTCCGACGAGCTTGGTGAAGGTGGCGGTCGGAATATCCAGGATGCCGATCGCGTTATTTTCCTGTAAGGTCACCCAGGCAGTTTTGGAATTACGAGACACGGTGATGTATTCCGGTTCAATATCTTGCGCGAATGTCGCGTTGGGGCCGTAGATCCTGATGCTCGAGGCGTTCTCCTGTGGAATAGCGAGGCTGAACGTCGCAGTCCGGACGTTGAGCTGCGTGAGACTGGTCACGTCCGGCGTCATGTCGATGACGCTCACCGACCCTTCCGGGTCCACGGAGGGCATCGGGTTATTGTTGTAGCTGTTGGGTTCGCCTTCATTCGCCACGAGCAGCCACTTGCCGTTTGGTGAGAAGACCAGCATGTCGGGCAGAGCCCCGACCGTGAGGGTATTGAGGAGTGCGCCGCTGGTGTTGAAAAACTTCACGGTCCCTGGGTCCGTTTTCTGAAGGCCTTCGACGGCCACGGCAACGATGCCGTCGTGGACGGCCACGCTATTGGGTTTGCCGCCGAGCGGAACGGTCTGGACTGGGGCCAAGACCTGTGACTCGGGGTTGCTGAGATCGAGCACATCCAGCTGGCGAAGATTGAGATTGACGCTGAACAACCGCTTGGACGCCGGATCATAGGCGGCAATTTCGGCCCGCGGCTCATCGGAGGCGGTGCTGGCCCCTGCACTATATCGACCGATCTGTTTCAGGGTGATGGACTTTGAGTCCGCCGCCTCGCCGGACATCGGCAGTCCCATCACGCTGAGTAGTCCTATTCCGACGATTGCCTGTTCGAACTTCATGTGTCTCCCTCCAGGTTGCATCAACGTTATCTGCCGGTCTTGTGGTCATCCAATTCATGACCAGGAATTATCCGCTTGCCGCGGGCAGACACTATGGCCGAGCCTGGTTAGCGCAAAATCATAGGAGAGTTAAGATTGAGTTACGGCTCCCTCCTTCCTCCTGATTTGATGATTTGCCGGTCGTTTTTGTTGCGCGACCTTCTGTCCCTCGTATACAAGGACTTGGGGACTTGAGTATGAGCACGGCTTGACAACAGATGCGGTTTCTTGTTCATGCACTTAGATTTACTGCACTGAACACAATGACGTCGGCCACACGTGTTACCAACGAGAAGCTCATTACCTTCTTCCTGCCCGTTCGACTTGCGATCACTGGGTTCGTTCTCCTCGTCATCACCCTCATGGGGAACGTTCCTCCCGCACAAGCCGAACTCTCGGCCCACCAGGTCATGATTGTCGCCAATGCCAACAGCAGGGAGAGTCTGATGGTTGCGGAACATTATGCGACCAACCGGGGAGTCCCCGCGCAACAGATTGCCAAACTGGATCTTCCGCTTGACGACACCATGAGCCGAGAGGACTATGAGCGTCGATTGGTCATGCCGCTTCGGCAAGCGTTGCAGAACCATCGGATCCAGCAATCCATTCGTCTCCTGGTGACGGTCTATGGCGTGCCTCTTAGAGTCGCACCGCCGAAACTTACGGCAGAGGAACAGCGCTGGCAGCGTGATGCGAGCGACAGACTCGGTGTCGCAAGGTTGCAGTTGGTGGACATCGAGCGCCTAGCTCGCGACATCGCCTTGCCGTCCGGTTCCAAGCCGGCTCAGCCCAAGAAGAAGGAACAAGGTATTAAGGTATTGTGGCGCATGAACGCCACGTGGCGTTCTTGCTGCGAGTCGACGAGGTGGTCCAGGAATCCGTTAAACGGGTTAAGCAGCTGAAGATGCCGACGCTTCATCAATGGTCTGCGCAATTGGACGCTGTGGTCAGAGACCATCAGGGGCTGGCCGGCCTTGCACAGCTGCGTCATGATCTTGCCAGAGAGGGGCAGGGCCTAAGTCATGGGGCAGATGCGAAAGTTCGGGCTCAGCAATTGGAAGGATTGCAGCTCTTACTGGGGTCGTTGGACCTCCCAGTCCGCAGCCGGCGAGCCGAACTGTACCAACAGGTCGGGCAGGTCTATGGGGCTCATGGCGTCTTTGGCTTGGCCGCCCTGGAATTGAATCTCCTGTCCGGCGAACAGGCCGACGCAAGCGTGGACAGCGAGTTGAGCTTCTTGTGGTGGGATCGAGGTCAGTACGGAGTTGCCTGGCGCCGCCCCAATCCGTTCCATCATGCGTTCAAGAAGTCTGCGGGAAGGTCCCGCCGGGACATCCCAATACTGATGGTGAGCCGGCTCGTTGCGCCGACTGCCGATCTGGCCTTCCGCCTAGTAGATCGTGCGAGAGAGGCTGAGCAACAGGGTCTCATCGAGACGGTCTATCTCGATGCACGAGGCTTGCCGGTCAAAGGCCAATCAGATACCTACGGTCGTTACGATCAAAGCCTGCGTGACTTGAATCGCTTCTTCACACAACACACGGCCTACCGATCGAAATTGGAGGACACCGAGACTCGACTTCATCGTCTTGGTGAAGCACCGGATGTTGCGCTCTATGTAGGCTGGTATCGACTCAGACGATACGAGGACGCGTTTACATTTCTACCAGGCGCGATCGGCTATCACATGGCTTCTGCGGAAGTCGTGAGTCTCCACAGCGCTTCAGAGTCAGGCTGGTGTAAGAATGCGCTGGAACATGGGATTACCGCGACGCTCGGTTCGATCGGTGAACCGTATCTGGATGCGTTTCCTGAGCCGCTGGAGTTTGTAGCGCTTCTGACGACTGGCCAGTATTCGCTGGTCGAGGCCTATTACTTGACCAGTCGATGGATCAGCTGGCGCATGGTGCTCGTCGCGATCGGCTCTACAATCCCTGGAAGACCAAACCAGCTGCAAAGCGATCATCGCTGACCATGTTTCCTCTCGCCCCGATCGCACCATCCGATCGGACCTTCGACGATCCAATCTTCATCAGGGGAGAGTTGAGGCGCGTTCATGCACAATCTCGCGCCAAGCTCGACGCCATTCTTCGAGATCAAATCCAGCATCCTATCCCACAGGCGCCTTGATGAGGCAGGGACCTGCATCGCCTCTTCCGACCGCTCGTCTCCATGCGACGCGGGCACGATATCAAATCGTGAGCGAGTCATTTTGTTGCGGTGACCTAGAGGGAGAGGGATTCCACCATCCATCATCTGATTCCCTCTCCGCAACGGCCAGTGGGAGTAGAGGTAGGGCAATTAGCGGTTGGTGCAGTCCCAACGATTCGTCAGATGTGGTTCTCTCCATTTCTCCGCATGTCCCACTTACGTGATGGGACGTGCATAACGTAGGTTCCGTCACCCATCGGTTGAAGAAACCTGCATGTCAAGAAGAGCTCTCCTGCAAGGAGAGTACTTCGTCAGAGTACTTCGTCACAGGTTGCTTGTGGTGGGCCCACCTGGGGATGCAGTTCACGATACTTATTTACCGCTGCTTGCACCGCGTGCCGTAGGAACTCTTGTTCGCTATACGCAATGGGGACATGGATTTCGACATACGGAACGTGTGGCGAGGAACTCATGAAGACCTCCAAACTGAGGGAGAGGCCGGAGAATACAAGGAACGGCCATCCGACTCAATTAAGACCGGGTAAATTTTCTGTTAAATCGCGCGGGAGTTCACCAGGGCCCATCACTCGAATTCATCCCGTCCGCCAATTCGGGCAGCCGAAGACGAATGCCTGGCGGTTGGTCGTAATGATGATCAGGCTGTTCTCATTGCCCACCTGCGAATCCGCTCATGAACGCCAAGCGGTTTTGAGGCAAACTCGACGAGCAGAGGGCCGAATCCCATGAGTCTCTCGTTGGTAATACCACGGACCTGTAATCGTTGCTCCATAGTCGGTGAACGTTTTCTCCCCCCGGGTGCCTCCTGAACCAGCGGCTGTTCGCTCCGCGAAATCCGTAGAGAGGCTTGTCCGTCCTCATCAGGCTGAAGGTGGGCAAGATGCGCCGCGCCAAGCGTCGGAAGCGACCAACCTCTCGATAAGACGAGAGAGCAAAATGTTACAGATTCGTAACCAACCTGAAACGGCATAGTAATCTGAGTCAGAGTAGAATTTCCTCATCAACTTCTGCAAGTTCTGCACGTTTATCGGAACCTTGCTTACGTTTGCCTGTATCATGATCGCCGATGATTCGGTCTCCTGGGCCTCTAGTATGCCGGGATCGACGTGAGAATACGTGATCCTCTGGGCGAGTCAGCGCAAGTGGCCGTGCTCGAAGGTTGGTGCGGGCTTGCTCGATTTACAGCGTCTCCTAATCTGCAATAGGGTGACTCGTTATGATCACAGGACTACGCAGTACGTTTTCCCTCACCATATCTTTCGTCTTCTTCTTGATCATCATCGGTGTGCTGGGTCTTAGCGCTGCAATGAGACCAGGCCGGTGGAGTGAGCGGCTACGGTCGGCAGGAGATTAGCTCCAGATGTAGAGATCTGTTTAAGAACCGGTTATCGGTAGGAACCTTCATGTGTGATCATTGTGCAGATCATCAACATCCAGTCGGCGATTCATCGGAGGTTCTCGATGAGCCGAACTATTTTCTGAATCGCGAGCTCAGCTGGCTGCAGTTCAATCTGCGGGTTCTGGAAGAAGCCGAGGACAAGCGTCACGCCCTGCTGGAACGAGTGAAGTTTCTGACGATCTTCGCAACGAATCTGGACGAGTTTTTTATGATTCGGGTATCCGGCCTCCGCCGTCTGGTGGCGGGCGGGATAGGCGGAACAACGCCGGACGGCATGACACCATCTGAGCAAATATTGGCGATCAACCGAGAGCTGGTCTCCCACTTTGAACGACAGGACGTGTGCTGGAAACAGGACCTTTTGCCGGGGCTGCGAGAGGCAGGCATTCATGTTCTGCATTATGTAGAGCTGGCGCAGGCGGACCGAGAGGCACTTCAACAATACTTTCAGCGCGAGATTTTTCCCGTGCTGACGCCGCTGGCCTTCGATCCGACTCATCCCTTTCCGCATATCTCAAGTCTGAGCTTTAATCTTGCCGTGATCGTGAAGGACCCCGAACGAGGCGATTGTTTCGCGCGTGTCAAAGTGCCCGATGTCTTTCCTCGACTGGTCCCCATCCCCACCGACGG